>DATHAW010000646.1:0-8309 GCA_035296465.1 Spirosoma sp. | reverse complement strand
GGCCATGCCGGATCGGGTGAATCGTATAAAGACGTTCTGGAAATTGGACCGGGAACGGGAGTTTTAACCCAGTTCCTGCTTAAAAATCCCGCCTTTGACACCTACGTCATCGAAATCGACCGGGAGTCAGTCGATTACCTTAGGCTGCATTTTCCGGCGCTGGAAGGGCGCATTCTGGCGGCCGATTTTCTGAACATTCGCCCCGACCTGCTGCCCTCCAAGCAACCCGGCACCAGCAAGTTCGCCGTAATTGGCAATTTTCCGTATAATATATCGAGCCAGATTCTTTTCAAAGTGCTCGACATGCGCGACCGGGTGCCCGAAGTTGTAGGCATGTTTCAGCGCGAAGTAGCGCAGCGAGTTGCGTCGGGACCGGGCAACAAGGACTATGGCATCCTGAGCGTTTTTATGCAGGCGTGGTACGATGTCCGGTACGAGTTCACCGTTGAGCCAGACGTATTTATTCCTCCCCCAAAGGTGCATTCGGGCGTGCTGTCTTGCCGGCGTAACGACAAAACAGACCTCGGCTGCGACGAGCGGAAGTTCACGCAGGTTGTCAAGCACGGCTTTGGTCAGCGTCGGAAAACCCTCCGGAATGCACTCAAACCACTCAACCCACCTGAAGCGGCCCTCGACAGCCCCTTTATGGACAAACGCGCCGAGCAGTTAAGCGTGGCCGAGTTCGTGACTCTAACGACCTTGATGAGTGAAAGAGCGATAGAGTGAAAGAGCGAAATTTGACTCGCCATCCGTTCGCTCTTTCGCTTTTTCACTCTATCGCTCTTTGAATCGTGACTTTCGAACTTACCAAAGATTACCTGGAACACCTTCAGTCGGCCATAGACGCGGGCGACGACACCCTGCTGAGAACCGAATTGGGCGAGTTGTTTCCGGCCGACATTTCAGGAATTCTGTTTGAACTGGATCCCGAACCGGCCAGGTATCTGCTGAGCCTGCTGGACAAGTCTGTTGGCGCTGAAATTCTGGCCAACCTGGATCCCAATGACCGGCCGCGTTTGCTCAAAGCCTTTACGTCGGCAGAACTCGCGCCGTTCATTAACCTGATGGACTCCGACGATGCCGTAGACGTGCTCAACGAACAGCCCATTCAGATTCGGGAGGAAGTGATTGGCTTGCTGGAGGACCGCGAACAGGCGCGGTTCATTCTGGACCTGCTCCACTATGAAGATGGGGTGGCGGGCAGTTTGATGCAGAAAGAGTTAATCAAAATTAACGTTAATCTGACAGTTAACGCCTGCATTGAAGAGATTCGTCAGCAGGCCGAAAACGTTGAGAATGTGTATGCCGTATACGTTGTCGATGATGTGGGAAAACTGCTCGGACTGGTATCACTCAAGAAGATAGTGCTGGCCCGCAAGACGGCCCAAATCGCCGACATCTACGACGAGGACATTGTCTTTGTTGAAACCTACCGCCCAGTTACTGAGGTAGCCGAGGTAATGCAGAAGTACGATCTGGACGCCGTACCCGTCGTAAACGTGCAGCAGCGCCTACTGGGCCGGATCACGATTGACGATGTCGTGGACGTTATTACCGAGCAGGCCGAAGAAGACATTCAGGTTATTTCGGGTTTATCGGGCGAGGTTGAGGAAGACGACAGCATCTGGCAGCGTTCCAGGGTGCAGTTACCCTGGCTCGTGGCGGGGGCGGTGGGCAGTCTGCTGGCGGCAACGGTTATCAATGGTTTTCAGAGCGAACTGGGTAAGATTGCAGCCCTGGCAGCGTTTATCCCTATTATTGGATCCACGGGTGGCAATGTAGGTATTCAAACTTCATCGCTGATTCTGCAAAGCCTGGCCGACACCTCCGGTCTGAGCACAACGCTGGGCCGACGGTTGCTGCGCACGTTGTTGGTCGCCATCATTAATGGCCTGGTTGTGGGGCTAATTGCCGGAGCGTACACGTTCATTATTGGTGAGCCACGGTTGTTTTTCGTAGTAGCAACATCGCTGCTATCGGTCGTATTGCTGGCGTCGTTCATGGGAACCGTAACGCCCTTAGTACTCAACCGCATTGGCATTAACCCAGCCGTAGCGTCGGGACCGTTCATCACTACCGCCAACGACCTGATCGGCATCGGCGTCTATTTTATGATTGCGCAGTGGCTGCTGGCAGAAGTATGAGTATCTTTTCAATGCCATGACCATTCGCTTTGCTACCCCTACCGACGCCCAGGCGCTGGTAGACATCTATGGGCCTTATATTCTGAACACAAGTATCTCGTTTGAATACGAGGTGCCGTCTGTTGACGAATTTGCCGGACGTATTCATACTATTCAGCAACAACAGTTGCCGTATCTGGTAGCTGAAAAAGATGGGCGCATACTGGGCTACGCCTACGCCGGGCGTCATCGTGAGCGGATAGCTTATCAATGGTCCGCCGATACTTCCGTGTACGTTCATCCTGACGGCCACCGAAAAGGTATAGCGCGTAGTCTCTATACTCATTTGCTTGAGTTGCTGCGTCGGCAGGGATATTACAATGCCTATGCAGGTATCACGCTACCCAACTTGGCCAGCGAAAATTTTCACCATAGTATGGGCTTTGAGCTGATTGGGGTCTATCCTAAAGTCGGCTATAAAATGGGCACCTGGCACGATGTCGCCTGGTTTCAGCTAACGCTACAACCTCATCAACCCAATCCTGCTCCGCCTATATCAATTAGCGGACTTCAACTGGGTATTTAGCCACTAACGAAAAAATGATAGCCGTTATACAGCGCGTTTCTCAGGCTTCCGTCACAATTGACAATCAGATTCATGGCCAGATTGGCCCTGGGTTTCTGGTCCTGTTGGGCGTTACACACACCGATACCCGTGAGGATGTCGACTGGCTGGGCCAGAAGATCGTGGGTATGCGGATTTTCAATGATGCCGACGACAAAATGAACCTCGATTTAGCCGCCATTGGGGGCGAGATTCTGCTTGTCAGTCAGTTTACCCTCCACGCCAGCACCAAAAAAGGAAATCGCCCCGGCTTCACGGAAGCTGCCCGGCCCAATGTAGCTATTCCGCTCTACGAGATGATGATCGCCCTACTGGCCCACCACCTGGGCAAACCCATACAAACCGGCGTATTCGGAGCCGACATGAAAGTAGCTCTGGTCAACGACGGACCCGTAACGATCCTGATCGATACGAAGAATCGGGTCTGATGGCTATTTTTTGCATTACCATCTCATTTTAGGCGTTGACTTCCTGAAAAGTGCTACTTTTACCTAAACCAGTCCATCGCCCGTGTTTTGCTCCTGAGAGTACCGCGGGCAGTAAGCCTGCATGGATTTTTTACCCGCTGCCATTGCAGCCTATGCCGAAGCGCATACTTCTCCGGAAACAGAGTTACTGAGCCAGCTCAACCGCAATACGCGTGCCCACGTGATGGCCCCCCGAATGCTGTCGGGTCATCTTCAGGGTCGGTTTCTGGCCATGATTGCCCACCTCCTCCACCCCCGGCGCATTCTGGAAATTGGCACCTACACCGGCTACTCGGCCCTGTGTCTCGCCGAGGGCTTAACCGACGACGGGCGGCTAATAACCATTGACCATAACGAAGAACTCGAAGACTTTGCCCGCTCCTACTGGCGACAATCAGCACTGAATGAAAAAATAGACCTTCGAATCGGCAACGCAGCCGACATTATTCCTACGCTTGCCGACACCTTCGACCTGGTCTTTATCGACGCCGACAAACGAAACAATGCCAGGTATTTCGATTTAATTTTCGATAAAATCAGACCAGGTGGAGTCATACTGGCCGACAACGTGCTATGGAGTGGCAAGGTTATTGCAGCGGCTGGTTCAGCCGATCAGGACACAGCGGCCGTGCTGGCTTTCAACCAAAAAATTCAGGATGATCCACGCGTCGAGAATGTGCTGCTGCCCATCCGCGACGGGATCATGATAGTTCGTAAATGTGATTGACTCATGCAAAAAAAGACCACTTTCCTAACCCTGCTCCTGCTGCTGACTGGTTATTGTGTACTAGCCCAGACACAGACATCGACCCCCTCCGTTCCCGAACAGGTAACGTTCGCCAACCTGTCTGTGCGGTTCGATGCCGACGCCCGGCGCATTGTGCAGCAGGATGTCGATGCGCTGCTGGCTAACCGGCAGTACTGGACCGCCAAGCTCGACCGCGTAGCGCTCTACTTTCCCCTAATTGAATCAATCCTGTTTAAGGAGAACGTGCCGTCCGATTTCAAATACCTGGCCGTGCAGGAAAGCTCGCTTACACCCGATGCCGTTTCGTCATCGGCGGCTGTTGGCTACTGGCAGTTTAAGCGGGAAACCGCCACGGCCAACGGCCTGCGCATTGATGACCAGATCGATGAGCGCAAAAGCATTATAGCGTCTACGCATGGGGCTGCTACGTACCTTAAAAAAAGCAATGCTCAGTTTAACAACTGGGTTGCCTCGCTCTATTCCTATTACCTCGGGGCGGGTGGTATTGCCCGGCTCATCCCGCCTGAGTGGCCCTACGCCCGCGAAGTGGTGCTCGACAGCCGCACCGACCGCTACATCCTGCGGTTTTTTGCCCATAAAGTTGCTATAGAAAGTGCCCTGAAGTTTCACCAGGCCACCAATCGTTTTGCCTTGCTTGAGTATCCCGCCGGGGGCGGAAAAACCGTTCCGGCCATAGCAGAAGAGTTGGGCGTCGATGAGTTTGAGCTTCGCAAATACAACCGCTGGCTGTTGGGCGAGACCGTTCCTGCCGATAAGGTCTACGCAATGGCCATACCGGTGCAGCATGACCAGATCAACGATGTACGCCAGAAGATTGTCAAAGTCAGTAGCAAAACAATGCCCGACCTCGCGCAGAGCGATGTGGGTTTCCCGGTGCTGCGCCGGGTAATGGCGAAGTCGAGCGACAAAAACGGCCCTGCGCTTTACGAGATCAATGGATTGCCGGGCATACAGGCCCAGGCCGGTGACAATGGAGCGTCGCTGGCGCGCAAAGGCAAAATAAGCCTGTCGAGTTTCCTGCGCTACAACGACCTGGACGAGACTGACCCCATCCTCACGAACGATGTGTATTATCTTGCCAAAAAGCGCCGGAAAGCCGCCGTACCATTCCACACCGTCCGCGAAGGCGAAACCACCCGGAGTATTTCGCAGCGCTACGCCCTCCGGCTCAAAAAGCTGCGACGCTATAACCGGCTGGACCCGGGCGAGCGCCTGGTCGTTGGGCGGGTATTATGGCTCCATGAACGCAGACCGGGCAACAAGCCTGTTGAGATCATTAATTCGCCTACGTCCCCCGTCTACGACCGTACACCCAGTCCAGCCGCCCGCGACGTAGTAGCTAGCACATCCACCAGCCCGGCCCGTCCGGTAAGCGGTAGCGACGGCATTCCGCGAACTCCAGCAGAGCGTAAGCTCTACCAGCCAAAGTTAGTGGGCGGGGGCATTACGCCGAATGATGGTCTGTCGGCACCGGCAACGGTTCAGCGGCAGGAGCCAGCTCGCCCAGCGCGTCAGCCAGTCACTACGTTGACCCCGGCCACCCGCCCGACCCCCGCCAGTTCGTCTGCTGGTATTTATTCATCAGCAGCTGCGTCTCCGGCGAGTTCCGAAGGGTCACAGCGCGTAGTTATCATACGTTCGCCAGACATTGCTCAGGCCAGTACCGAACCCGTCAGCCGGGCCACAGCATCGGCTGCTACCCGCCCCCTATACCCAGCCGAAAGCGGCCCGGCCGAACGTGGCCCGGCCGGTTCGTGGACTGACAACGAGACAGGCGGCTCATCAATGACCGTTACAATGAACAGTCCAATCCGCAACCAGCCAGCCAAAGCGCCATCAGCTTCGGATCAGAGCCGACGCCCAACTCAGCCCACCCAACGGCGAGTAAATGAAAACGATGGCTATGCAGGCCCACGAGAACAGCAGGCAGATGGTTCACTAACGGTGCTGTCGACCAAAGCACCCCCACGTCCACCTGCACCGGGGGCCGTGAAAACCGACCCCACACCAGCAATAGCCGAAAAAGTAAGGGCTGCTGAATCAAAGCCGGTTGTGTCTTCGGCCCCGGTTAGTACCCGGCCAGCAACCCAGGCCCCAGCGTCGGGAAACTCCGCTGCCACGACGCATACGGTAGAGCCAAGGCAGACCTACTACAGCATCTCCCGGCTGTATGGACTGACGGTCGACGAACTCCTGGCAATGAACAACCGGACGACGGCAAACGTATTGGAAGCGGGTCAGCACCTGACCGTACGGGCGGTATCAGCCGCTAAGCCGGCTTCGGGCGGCACAACCCAGGGGGTCTTGTATCACACGGTCGAAAAGGGTGAAACTATGTTCCGGGTATCGAAGCAGTACGACGTCAGCATCGAGCAAATCCAGGAGTGGAACAATTTAAGTGACGTAGGTGTGAAAGAAGGTCAGAAACTAAAGATAGTAAAGAGTGAATGAGCGCCAGACAACAAGGAATGACGGTGTCCATGACTTTTTATTCGTCTTTCCTTGTTGTCTATCCGTTACCCTGCTTCTCTATTATGATACTATTAGACAATACCTGCATCAGCGACGACGTAGCCGAAAAGTTCTTTGTCTGTAACCTGGATAAATGCAAAGGAGCCTGCTGCGTAGAGGGCGATATGGGTGCTCCTCTGGAGGGCGACGAACCTGCCATTCTGGACCGGATCTACGAAGCCGTGAAACCTTATCTTTCGGCCGCCGGTATCCAGGCCATTGAGCAGCAGGGTGGCTACGAATCTGATGGTGACGGCAGCTTTGTAACCACCACGGTCGGTGGCCGCGAGTGTGTGTATGCAACCTGGAATGAGCGTGGTATTCTCAAATGTGGAATCGAAGAAGCCTACAACGATGGTAAAGTTGACTGGAAAAAACCCATCTCGTGCCACCTTTACCCCATCCGCGTCACCAAGTACGAGTCGTTTCACGCCCTTAACTACGACCGCTGGCCCATCTGCAGCCCGGCCTGTGGCTTTGGCGCACAGTTGAACGTTCCCATTTATAAATTTGTACGCGAGGCCCTTATCAGGGCTTATGGAGAAGAATGGTATGGCCGGTTGACGAAGGCTATCGAAGAAAAAAGTCCGGTGGACCAGACACTACCCGGCAACTAAACCCTAATTTACTACGTTAAATAACTTTCAACACCTCAATAACGTTAAGTATAAAAAACTACCATCTTCACTCGGTGGCACCAGGCAACGAACTGCACTATGTTTATTGCACTGTCGAAGAAATTGCTTAGTTTAGCATAACAATCCTTTACAAAGGGAAGGTTGAACATCAAGACCCGGTAACCGCCCGGTTACTGGTCTTGAAATGGTGTGGATAGAAGCGGAAAGCCGCCCCGATTTTCGGAGCGGCTTTTTTGTTAATATATTACCAATTCAGCCGTTTACTACTGGCTTTGGCCTGTGACTGATGAACAAACCCGGCGTTCTTATATAAACTAAACCCTGGATAGATTGCCTTGATGAAAATTCTAGTGGTAGAGGACGAGCCTAAACTGGCATTGTTCGTAGTATGATTCGCCTGATTAACAGTCTACTCAAATTGACCAAGGTTAGCGCCGATGCCTCTATTCTCTCCCTACAGCCTATCAGGCTTGATGAATTACTCTGGCAGGCGCAAAGTCAGATCGTCAGTAAGAAGCCAGCGTATCAGATTGACATCGATTTCGAGAGCCTGCCCGACCAGGAAGAGGACCTTGTCATACTGGGTGAAGAGTCACTACTACAAACGGCTTTCCAGAACCTGATGGAAAATGGGTGTAAATACTCGGCTAACGGGCGCGTATCTGTCCGGAATGCACTCGGCAAGGGGCAGGTTCAGGTAACGGTTAACGACACGGATTATGGGATTTCCTCTGCCCATCTGCTCTATATTTTCGAGCCGTTCTACCGCTCTGAAAGCTCGATGATCGTCAACGGCCATGGCATTGGCCTGGCCCTGACCAAGCGTATTATCCTGCTCTACGGGGGCGAATTTCCGTCAATTCGACTGAAGGCAAAGGAACAACGTTCCGGGTAACCTTGTCAGCCATGTATAGTCAGTCTGGCACTTCCCTTACCCAGTTGGGGGCTGAATTGCCAAAACTAGCCAGCATTTCGTAAGGCGTTTTGCTAGTCCGGCAACCCGCTGATCTTCCTACGCTCATGAGTCTCTTCACAGCTAAAAACGCTGGCAATTTGTGCCTGTGATTCATGTATTTAGCGTAACGGCATCCACAGTAATCACCATTTTATTCTCACTATATGTATTTAACGAATAAGCAGGCTCAACTTGTTAGCGAGGCAGTTGTCAACTGATTA
>DATHAW010000645.1:0-6834 GCA_035296465.1 Spirosoma sp. | reverse complement strand
GCCGTTATCATGGGATCAGAAGAGGATGGTATCTCGCCCGAACTGCTCCGTATGGTCGATAACCACATCAAAATTCCGCTGTTGGGTGCCGTTGGTTCGCTCAATGTATCCGTTGCGACCGGCGTCGTGCTGTACGAAGCGGTGAGGCAGCGGAGTTTGAAAACAGGTGAGTAATTTTCTTCTACCGGGCTAGTCAGAAGGTTGTGTCAGACGGAGCCTAATCCACCGGTGAATCGATAAATGAGTAGCAAATCAGGTGGCAGATGGTCATCTGAGCATCCTCGACCCGGCCATAGTGCGTATCGTCGATGGTGATGACTTCATGGGCCAGTTCGGCAACCCGACCCCCCTTGCCACCTACGAGCGCCATGGTCGTCAGGCCGTGGTTGTTGGCCCACTCCACTGCTTTCACTACGTTAGGCGAGTTGCCGCTGACGCTGAGTGTCAGCACCAGGTCGCCAGGCCGCGCGTAGTTCTGAAGTTGCTGCCAATAAATATCCTCATAGGCGTAGTCGTTGCCGAGCGCAGTTATCCAGGATACGTTCTCGTTCAGAGACAGGCAGCGGAAGCGCCGGCCTGAACCGTCAGCCTCCATCTTGTCGGATGCGCTTTTGCCGAGGTCGGTAATGAAGTGCGACACATTGGATGCACTACCACCATTGCCAAAAGCAAACAACTGCCGGTCGTCTTCCCGGCATTTCCTGATAAGGCCGATGATGTGTGCCACCCGGTCGAGCGGAATGGCATCATAAGCGGCTTTCTGCCGCTCGATGTAGGTTTGAAAGTAGGTTTGGTCCATAGGTAAGGGTTGATCATAGATGAGTTACTAGTTCTAAAGCGCCCACTGGTACGGCGTCTTCGCCGAGTTTAGCCAGCAAGACAACGGGTGCAGGGTGAAACGCTTTCATTACAAAACGCGGTAATGCCTGCCGAACGGCCGCCCGCAACGGTTCGCCGATGAGCGATAATCCCCCGCCCAGCACGATGGCATCGGGGTGAAACAAGTGTACTACGTGCGACAGCCCAAGGGCCAGTACCGAGCCGGTTTGCTCAATCAGCATCCGGGCCACGGGGTCGCCTGCTTCATAAGCCTGGTGCAGAAATCGGGCCTCCTGCCCCACAGAACCGGATTGGTGAGCCTCCTGCACTAGTTGTTTCAGTACAGAGTCAGCCGGTAGCTGGGTCAGCAGGTCCCGAATCTGCTGGTCAACAGCCCAGCCCGATACTGTTTGCTCGATGGTTTGGCCCCGCGTGGATTCGCCCAGCGCGTCCCGCTCCGGCGTACCGGCCGTTGCGGTGGATGCGCCCGGCGTGGATTCGCTTGGGGGAACAAGCCATAAGTGTCCGATCTCTGCTTCTCCGGGTGATGCACCGTGATAGAGCTGTCCATCGACTACCATACCTCCGCCCACTCCGCTGCCCAACGTGATATAGAATACGTGTCGGAATCCAGTTGCCACACCCTGCCTTGCTTCCCCAAGAGCTGCTACACTAGCGTCGTTATCGACACGAACCAAGGCGCCCGGAATCTGTTCAGCAAGCCACCCGGCCAGGTCCATACCGGCCCAGCCGCCAACCTGATGCGAGGTGGCGACCCGACCCGTTTGCCAGTCGACCGGACCACCGAATCCCAGGCCAATAGCCTGGGGCCGCTCGGGTAATTGCCGGAACGTATCGACGAGTTGCGACAGGATGCCGGCTGCACCCTTAGCTGGATCGACACGGTGGCGATAGCGCGCTACGATTCGCCCGGAGGTATCGCCCGTGACAACCTGAAGTTTAGTGCCGCCAATTTCAATGCCCAGCGTCATGGGTTCGATTAAGGGTAAAGCCTCGACTATCTAACTATTCCTGGATGTTCGTGTGAACCTGTTAAGGCTCCTGGCGTACAGCAGACTAATACAAAACAAGGCCAAAGTGGGAATTCTTAGCTACGTTGCGTTCCACTGATACGCTTCATGGTGGCCCGGCCAAGGTAAATTTCGTCACCTTTTAACGGAATAGTCGTGTAGAAAGAGTAACCATTTTTCACGTAGCGTACCATCACCTGATTGGTTTGTTCGGGCCGGGCATAGGCTTTTGTGGCAGCTATCAGGATCTGGTCGCCATTGACGATGGCCCGAACGAAAGGTAGATCACGGGTCTTAATTTGATTCGCATTGTACCCTACCCACGTCTTGCCCCCATCGTAGGAGCAGTCTGTAGCTGCATTTAGGTACGTTTCTCGGCCGTTGAACAGGTCGCCATGATGCTTGAACAAGCGCCAGAGTCCATGGATATAGTGCTCGTAAACAGCATAAGGCCGGTCGTTACCTAACCCTTTTAAGGCCGGGTCGTTAGGCGAGGGCTGATCGGGAACGAGATCTTTATGGTCGTCCCAGAACAACACGCCATAGGCACCCGTGAACCAGTAGAAAATGGCCATGCCTTCGGCCACGGCTGGAGGGGCCGGATGTTCTGCCTTACCACTGTTGGGAAAGTCGCTATTCTGTGTATTGAATACCCAGTGCCAGGCTATGCGTGGCTTGGGGGATAATTTCATGTTCACTTCCTGCTCGCCCAGCAGTGCCCCCAGCCAATGCCGGTCACCGTTGTCCGTATGGCGGGCTGAATAGTCGAATTCGGGATATAAGTAGTAGGTTCCAGGCATCTGAAAATCGACGTAGTCGGAAAACGACTTGCCAAGGATATCGTCAGGCATACCACGTTGCTTACTGGTAGCCGTATGCTTCGCTGGCATATTCCAGAGCCACTCTGGCCCGGCGGTATAATCCGCAGCTCTGGAGTAGCCGTAACTGTTATGCGGTACGGGCGTAATGGAACCTATCTCTGTTTGAGGACTGACGTTTTCCTTAATCGTTTTGGCCATGAAGGTGTACAGATTCGCCTGTTCCTGCTCATTGCCGCGGTTGACTGATTCGTTTTCAATATCTAAAAAGATCTTTCCATACGTGCTTTTCCACCCAGTAGGCGGGCAATCCCCAAAACCGACGCAACCTCCCTGTAGCTCAGTAGAAGCCTGATACAGGGTGTTTCGATTGGCCGTACGGGCATTGGGTGGATTGCGATATATTACGTTAGGCGCTCGGTCGCTATGTCGTGCCCATTCAAGCCCAAAAGGAATCGCAAAATAGTCCTGGTAGACAATCCAGGCTCGTTGACTAGGCTTAAGGGAGCTTTTCCAGCCATTAGGCGGAATCCCATCCTTCCAGATTTCCACTTTTGGCACCATGTTGAACTGCTCAATTGCTGAGAAGCCGCGCCGGAGTAGTTTGGTCCGGTCCTGCGCAACGTGCAGGTTCCGTCCAGCTCCTGCGAACGTAATGGTTTTAGTAAAGGGTATGGTAAAATCGCCTACTACGTCGATGTTATAATAGCCTTTGCGGGTGCTGGGGGTGAAGCGGGCACGTGGCGTGGGTGACAGTGGGGTTATGGCAGGCACTGGTCCCTGTAACTGTACCGCAACCGGATCAGGAAGGCCGGATGTGCGCACAAACCAAAAGCCGAATCCGGCTAAACTGACTACCAGGAACGACGCGGCTATTTTCATACTAGTTTTCACAAAGGTAATGAGTAGGGATATTTGATTAGGTCACCGCCAGCAACATGACGGACTACTCATCAATATACCGCTTTGTGATGGGTTGGTAAGAGTCGATGCGCCGATCGCGGAAGTATGGCCAGGTGGTACGGTATTTTTCCGACAGCGCTAAGTCGACCTCCTGCACATGAACAACTTCCTTATCGTGCGGAGCTAAGTACAACAACGACCCGAAAGGATTAGCCACAAACGACCCGCCCCAGAACTGCTGTCCGCTCTCCTCACCAACGCGGTTAACCGCTACTACGTGAATTCCATTGGCAATGGCGTGGCCCCGCTGAATGGTCTGCCAGGCATTGTATTGTTCTTCATTTTGTTTCGGGTCCGGCTCAGTGGTATCCCAGCCGATGGCGGTGGGGTAGAAAAGCACCTCGGCACCCATTAAGGCCGTTATGCGGGCAGCTTCCGGATACCACTGGTCCCAACAGATCAGCACACCGATCTTAGCAAACTTCGTGTCGAAAACTTTGTAGCCCGAGTCACTGGCCGAAGCGTCGCCCGGAGTAAAGTAAAATTTCTCGTAGTACCCCGGATCATCGGGAATGTGCATTTTGCGATATTTACCGAGGTACGTACCGTCAGCGTCTAGTACGGCTGTCGTATTATGGTACAGTCCCATTGCCCGCTTCTCAAACAGCGACGCTACTATGACAACGCCCAACTCGCCTGCCAGTTTTCCCAGGCGCTCCGTGGTGGGGCCAGGAATGGCTTCTGCCAGGTTAAAATTATGATGATCTTCGACGTCGCAGAAATACAACGACGTAAAGAGTTCCTGCAAACAGACGATCTGCGCCCCTTTCTGCGCGGCTTCGCGGATACCCGCAATGGCTTTCTGAATGTTAGACTCTACATCGGCCTGGCAACTCATCTGCACCAGACCAATCCGGACATTTTTTGACATAGGGCAAAAATAGGGCGTTCTAGGTTGACAACGCCAATTCCAAACAAAAGTCTTAGCAGGCGGGTTCGGCAAAAAAGTTTGACCTATGTAGAATAGTTTATAGTTTAAACAAAAACACAATCAAATGCCTACTCGCCGATCCTTTTTGCATACAACCGCACTAACTGGCGCGGCTGCTGCCATTTCGCCAAACGTGCTCTGGTCCGCTACTCTGCCTGCTAAAGACAAGCTTGGCGTGGCCCTCGTTGGCTTAGGTTATTATAGCACCGATTTGCTGGCCCCCGCTCTGCAACAAACCAAAAACTGCCACCTCGCTGGTATCGTGACGGGTACGCCTGCCAAAGCCGAGAAATGGAAAAAACAGTATAACATTCCCGACAAGAATATTTATTCGTACCAGACCTTCGATCAGGTCGCCAATAACCCCGACATCGACGTAATTTACGTCGTGCTGCCACCGTCCATGCACGAGGAGTACGTAGTGCGGGCGGCCAAAGCGGGTAAGCACGTTTGGGTGGAGAAGCCAATGGCCGTTACGGCAAAGGAGTGTCAGAATATGATTGATGCCTGCCGCAAAAACAAGGTTTCGCTGACGGTAGGCTACCGACTCCACCACGAGCCAAACACGCAGGCCTATGTTAAAGCACTGCGTGACGGTAAAATTGGTAAAATTCAACTGGTTAGCTGCTCGGCGGGTTACTACGATAGCCGCACCGATCACTGGAAACAGAAGAAGGAAATGGGGGGTGGGGTCATGTACGACATGGGAGTCTACGTGCTGCAGGGGGCCCGCTTAGCCACCGGTGAAGAACCCATTGCTGTGACGGCTCAGCAGTTTACGTCCCGCCCTAATGTGTACAGGAACGGTCTCGACGAGACATCCATGGCCCAACTCATTTTTCCCAGCGGGGCACGGGCGGCTGTGCAGAGTAGCTATGGTATGAATATGAATTTCCTGCACGTAACCGGAAGCAAAGGAACGCTGCATATGGCCCCATACTCGGCCTATAATGGCGTAAAGGGTGAGTTAACAGGTGGGGCAAGTGGTAAAATTGAGTATCCGTATGAAGTGCCCTGGCAACAGGCTAAGCAAATGGACGACGATGCCGACGCCATCCTGAAAAATAAACCTGTGCTTGTGCCGGGGGAAGAGGGGTTGCGCGACATAAAAATTGTAGAAGCAATTTATCAGGCCGCCCGCACGGGACGCGAAGTTAAGATTGGGTAAAATATTTGAGTCCGGCCAATCGAAACGATCGGACTCAAATAAACCTGTTATGTAGCCTGTTAGCCAGCCGTTGCCGAGTATACTGTTTTACTTATACGATAGGGCTGTTTTTGTTGCCGTATATAAAGTCGGTTGGGTGTTTTGGCGCGTCGCCGGGATTTTGCTTACTTCGCCTGTCAACCCCGTCAGCTTATGCAACTCGCCGATTTTACCAGCCTACCCGCCAACCGCCAACTCGACACGCTTTACTTCACGGGCGACATTCTGGCTAACCGTTATGAGGGCGAAAATATCTTTCTGCTCTACAACCTGAACGGCTTCTACGTAGAACTGCGCTACGACGCTTTTAACAACCACCTCCACCAGGTCACGGCCTTCCGCGACACAAATAAACTCGAACCTTATCTGCCTTATCTGGCCTAGGCCGGGTTTGAATTAGTTTCGCTTTAACAGGCTGTAATCGATAGTCGGGTCCTGACCCAAACAATCAGGTTTTTGCCCCTAACAACTGCTGTACCCGTCCTGCTACTGTCGCCACTGAAATGTCGTTGAGGCAGGCCAGATCGCCCCGCCAGCAGGGCAAGTTGCCAAATACCGAGCAGGGCCGACAGGTCAGCACATCGGTTGGCACCTGAATGATGGCGTCGGTTCCCTGCCCCCAAGGACCGAAACCGGCGTCGGGGTGGGTAGCTCCCCAGATCGACAGCACCCGCACGCCACTTAGGGCTGCCAGGTGCATATTGCCCGAATCCATGCAGAGCATTCCATCTAACTGATGCATAAGCGCCAATTCGGCCGCCAGAGATAGTTGACCGGCCACGATGATTGCTTGTGGAAAGCATTGCCGAAGTGTCTCGAGTTGAGCGATTTCCTGCTGGCCACCCCCAAAAAGAAAAATACGTACCGGCTGGCTGCTATAAAGTTGTTCCAACAACGGCTTAAAACGGTCGAAGGGCCACATTTTCTGGAGGTGCTGGGCAAATGGCGCAATACCCAGCCAGTGTTCGCCATGTGCTTTGGGAGCAAGTTGCTGACGTTCCAGAAAGGCGGCTAATTCAGTCTCAGCAGAGGGACTCGGCGAAAAGGAGAATGAGGCTGGAGGCT
>DATHAW010000644.1:0-2704 GCA_035296465.1 Spirosoma sp. | reverse complement strand
TCATGTGCCTAATTACACTGGGTGCTATTCAGTATAGCATTAACTGGTACGGCCGTTTTGCGCTCAACAACGTCTACTCACAGATAATGATTGGGTTTGGCCTGTTGAATGCCTTGATTTTAGGCCTTAACGTGGTTATCGGCCAGGAAAAAGCTTTAGCAGGAATCCGTGGCTGGTATAACCAATTTGCAAACGGTCACCCTAAAGCCGCCCGAACCGCCGTTGATTCCTCCCGGAAGGTCTTTTACGGTTTTTATTACCGGCTACGTTCGTCAGCCACACCCCTCTTTGGGGGCGTATTAGTACTGGCAGTAGGAATTGCTTTTTTTACCTACCAGAAAAAAACGTACTACGACCACCCTCCTGATCTGCGCTTCGCTAATACACAGCCCTTTTACCTTGGACTGGTCTCAGACCAGTCAACTCAGGCGAGCACTGCTTCCTCGTTACCAATGTCTATTGTGCCCTCCCACCTTGCCTGGTCCGTATCGGCCAGTTCCGTCATTAGTGAGCCAATTTGGCAAGGTTTACGCAATCGGATACCGTTGCTGTATATTGAGCCTGTGGGGATTCGTTCTGGGGTGGAAGCCGACATGAACGACTTTCTGGGTAGTATACTTAAAGGGGAACGCGATGCCGCTTTACTTCAATTTGCCCGTGATGTTAAAAACCATGGACGGCCATTGCTGGTCAGTTTTGTGCCTGAGTTTGATGACCCGGCTAGACCCTGGAGCATCGAGCAGGAGCAGACCTTAGGCTTGTATCGACAGTCATGGCAGTACATTGTCCGTTTCTGCAATAAACAGCAGGCCGATAACCTGATCTGGATTTGGTGCCCTACCCATCCCCAATCGCTCATTGACTATTATCCAGGGAGCGATTATGTCGACTGGCTCGGGTTTGCCGTGGAGGATGATCCAGGTATGAATCCTGACCGAAGGAGCCATTCCTTCGCTACGCACATTCAGGATTTATACACAACAGTGCGATTGCATAAGGACTACCCCATCCGACAGATGCCAATTCTCATCACACGCCTGGTGTCAAAAGCAGGTGAGGAACCCGCCCGGCACTGGATGAGGAATGCGGTTGAGGCAATAAAGGAGCGCTACCCGGAAATTCGGGGTGCTGTATTCGTCAATGAATCAGATTTATACACGAACCGGTATCTACTGGTAAATGATCAGGTTAACTAACGTATATACAAGGCGTTAATCTGTTTGCTTTGCGGGCCTGACCTCAAAGGAAAAGTTAGCCGTAGCTACGTGTTGGTGGGGATCATACACATGAACGAATAACCGATACGCCCCTGGTTTTTGAGGAAGCCGGAAACGGACGGTGGCCGAGTCAGTGGGTGTAATCAGTCCCGGTATGTCCCTGTCCGGTAAGGTACTGCCTGGATTATAGGCTTCGGAATTAGCCCGGAATTTAATTTCCCAATGGTAAGTCAGCGAATCGCCATCGGGATCACGAACCCTTACATCGGCCCGGTGCAAACCCGGTGCGGCAACAAATGACCGATGCGGGGCTGCCGATCTATCCACCAGTAATGCCTGCATTGTAGGGGCCTGATTCAAAGGCCGGCTACCCGACCACAGTTCCTGCATCAGTCCCACTAAGGGCGTTTCGCGCCCCTGCCTGTCGAAAATGCTGAACCACGTGTCTGATTCTTCTTTCTTGCTACCCCAGTAGAACAGATACCCTCCCAGGCAATTTGGCTGACGAGAGCCAATGTAGGTGGTATAATACTGACGAACATGACTTACTTTCTGCTGGCTGTTGGGCTCGTCTGGTGCACCCCAGGGGGCTACAGGAACGTCCCAGAATGCCTGTGGACCATATTCCGAAATAATATAAGATTTTGGCCAGGCATCCTTACTGAAATACTGGTTTAAATCGTGAAACATGTAATTGTTAATCGACAGAATGTCCACGCTTGGACAACGCTCGCGAACTAATCGTATGGATCGCTCGGACGGAGACATAATTGCTGTGCTGACGGGGTGATTGGGGTCTAGTTCGTGGACCAGATCGGCCAGGCGGTTCACCTCATCATACGCCTTGATATTGTCGGCTTCATACATCACCTCATTTCCTAAGCACCACAAAAGCAAAGCCGGGTGGTTACGGTATTTGAGTATGGTTTTGCGGATTCGGTTGTATTGTTGTTCGACGGCTTTCTGATCGTAGTAGTCGAAGCCTTCAACCTGGCGCTCAACCCACACACCAAGCATTACCGTAAGCCCCAGTCGCTGCGCTTCATCCAGAATCTGCTCCGCGTCGACCTCATTCCAGATTCGGATGGAGTTACCCCCAACGGCTTTTAGCTGCTCAAAATTGGTAACGCCAGCCCCACCTTTAATAAAGTAGGGTTTGCCATAGCGTAGCAACTCATAAGAACTGCCATTAAAACGAATGGAGGTAGGAGCGGACGCATTCTCTGTTGCTGATGGATGCTGTTTGGTCTCTTGACACCCAACTGGCAGCCCAAGAGTAACTAAAACAAGCATCTTGGTTAACCACTGAGATTGGTGAGAGAAATCTGTCATTCAATTTTCATTACGTTGGCTCGTATTACATTTATTGTAGGTCTAACGCTTCTGTTCTCAGGCTTGGTATAGTAATTCCTTGCCCGCTGGACCATCGTTCATAGTAAAACAAATCTGCAACGATCGTTTTTATTGATGCGTGAATAAATCCGTAA
>DATHAW010000643.1:0-5008 GCA_035296465.1 Spirosoma sp. | reverse complement strand
CCGGGTCCTAACTGAATCCGCCTTCCGGCCGGGCCGTTGCCGGCTTACCCGGCTATTATCCGTCGCGCTACTGAAGCAAGTTCTTGGACCCTTCGTCGGGGCCGGTGCTACCGGCAACCATCCGCGTTTCAAGGGTATTTAATTCTTTTTTATCCCCTCGTTATGTGGTCTATGCTAACGCGCATGATCCTCGTATACCCGCTGGTCTGGTTGGATGCATTGACCGTACTGATCAGCCTGATGGGGTACGCGGGTATTGCCTTTAAACCGTCATTCGTCCTGATTTTTAGCCTTGCTTTAGGCCTGTTTGCCGACGATGTTACTACTTTTTGACCAGCTACTGGCGGGGTAGCCTGGGGACGGGGTTGGGCCGTCGACCACCCGTACGAAGGCCATTCCCTGGAGACGAGCATCAGCCCCATCTATACCGCGCTGATGTTGGCTGATGGCTTTGTGGTCTTTGCTGCTCGGGAAAGTTCTGGTAGCCACCACGGTGTTCAAGGCCTGTTTGACAAACCTGATTCTGTTGCCCACCCTGCTGCTGACGCTAGAGCGCCACGGGGTACAACTAATTTAAACACACCTAACGATGATCTCACTACCAACCCGTATTCCGGCTTCGTCTCAGTCGCATCTCCAGCGACTGAAAGACCTGGTATTCATTTGCGCCGGTGTACTCTGCGCCGGCATGGGCCTGAAAGGATTTTTGCTGCCCAGCAATTTCATTGATGGGGGGGCCATGGGCATTGCCCTGCTGCTGGAGATCACCACGGGTCTGGATCTGGCCCTGCTGGTGATTCTGGTGAACATACCGTTTGTCTGGCTGGGTTACCGCCAGATTTCTACCGGCTTTGCCCTCCGCACTATCCTTGCCATTAGTTTACTGGCGGTCTGTCTGGTGCTGGTGCCCTACCCGGTCATTACGACCGACAGACTGTTGATCTCCGTCTTCGGTGGCTTTTTTCTGGGAGCCGGCATCGGGCTGGCCATCCGGGGCGGAGGGGTGCTGGATGGTACTGAAGTGCTCGCCATCTGGGTGAGTCGCCGCTCAGCCTTAACGGTGGGGGACGCCATTATGCTGATTAACGTGCTGGTCTTCGGGTCGGCCGCCTGGCTGCTGAATGTTGAAACGGCCCTCTACGCCATGCTGACCTATCTGGCGGCATCGAAGACGGTTGATTTTCTCCTTCACGGCATCGAGGAGTACACTGCCGTCCTGATTATATCGAATCACCACGAAGCGATCCGGCAAATGATTAGCGAAGAGATGGGGCGGGGACTTACGGTCTTCAAGGGGGAAAAGGGGTACGGTAAGCGTGGCTATCAGGCAGACGATACCCACATTCTATACGTGGTGATAGCCCGGCTGGAGTTGACCCGGCTGAAAGACCGCATCGACCGGATCGACCCGCAGGCCTTTGTCGTCAACCACGGCGTCGATGATACCAAAGGGGGTATGATCAAAGCTCGTCCCCTGTATTAATCACGCCTGGTTCCGTTAGGCAAAAATCATATTCGCTATGGAAGAAGCCATTACACCAACCGTCCTGTGGGTTTGGCTAGTCGGATGCGGGCTGTGGGGCTGAACCACTATCGGCAAAGCCGCTGGGATGATTACCCGCCAGGGGTCCGTCCCCTACGCCAGGTGATACCCGTCCGGCGGGGCTTATTCGGGGTGCTTTTGGCCGCCCTGGCCGTCATCATGCTGTATTGGCCGAGCTCACCGACCCGCATTTGGCTCTTGCCCATTCCGGCGCTGGATCAGCCGATGCTTAACCAGGTCGGCCTGCTGTTGATCCGGCTGGCGGTTTGTTGGGTCGTCATCAAAATCGTGCATCGGGAACGTACCTACCCCATTCAAGCCTAAGAAGCCATAAATTTTACCGGCCCTAACGCGAATGGACACCTCATTTACGGCCATGAAATTGCCATATCGCTTAGTTAGGCCGTAGGTTTCGATCATTGCCATAGGTAGTTGCCGATTCCTAATCAAAGACTCCTTTTCTCCCTTAATTACCCGTTAGTAAACTCGTTCTAATAGTAACGATAGGCGATTCGATGGATCAGGGATTCATTAATAGGTACAAAAGCACCCATAAATAGGTAGGCATCACCAACTCATACCGGGTGAAATCATATAGGACTGAACTACCCGGTATGGTATTGGTTACGTGTAGGATACCGTGCCAATGACAAGGTTGCCGATAAGCGTATGAAATTGTTAGTGGTTGAAGACGAGCCGAAAACCCTTCAGGCTATTCAGCAGGGACTCGAGGAGAGTCAGTTTGAGGTGGATGTAGCCTACGATGGACTGATTGCCAAACGGCTGGCCCTGAAAAATAACTACGCGGCTATTATCACCGACCTGGTGTTGCCGGGGTTAAACGGCTATGAGCTTTGCCGTCAGCTTCGGGCCGAAGGCTTGACGACACCCATTCTGATGCTAAGTGCGCTGAGCGAAACCGATGATAAAGTCCTGGGCTTCGATGCCGGTGCCGACCAGTACCTCACCAAGCCCTTTCAGTTTGCCGAACTACTGGCCCGGGTCCATTCGCTAACCAAACGTGGTACGCAGGTCTCCATGACCGCTCAAACGCTCCGCTACGCAGGAGTAGAGATGAATCTGGATGCTAAAACCGTCACCCGCGATGGCCAGCCAATTGAGCTTACCGCCCGTGAGTTTGCCCTGCTTGAATTTCTGATGCGTAATCAGGGGCGGGTATTGTCTAAACCCACCATCGCCGAACATGTCTGGGATATAAACTTCGATACCGGCACCAATGTAGTAGAGGTGTACATCAATTACCTGCGGAAAAAGATCGACCGGGATTTCCCTAAAAAGCTGATTCATACCCAATTTGGCATGGGCTACACGTTCAAAGAGGAGTGACCCCTTATGACCATCCGTGACCACCTGACGATACGCTTTACGGCACTGGTGTCCAGCATTTTACTACTGACATTCGTCAGTATCTATGCCTTTTGCTGGTACTTCATCACGTCAGATTTTTACCGGCGGCTCGATCGCAAAGCGGCCACGATGGGTGATATGCTTATTCGTCACCGTCTGGACGCCGACCTCATCGCGGGGCTGAGTCGCATTCGGCGCGATCAGTTGCCCAACCAGAAAGTCATGGCCTTCGACGGGCACGACTCGCTGATTCTTCAAACGAATCAAGCCTTACCGCTGACGATTCCAACGTCGGTGCTATCCGACATCCGCCAGCGGAAACAAAAGGATTTCAGGCAGGACGGCTATTATTTGTCGGGAAGCCGCTTTATGACGGCAACGGGTCAGTTTGTGGTCATAGCCAGTGCCGAGAATATATATGGTGATGAGTTCCTCAGACAGCTATTGTGGGCACTGGCCGGCTTGTTTGGCCTGGCTATCGGCATAACGACACTAGCGGGTCGACTATTTGCGGGCGATTCATTGAAACCCATGCAGCAAATTGAACAGACGCTTAGTCATATTTTTCCCGGAAACCAGAACGAACGATTGCCCGTACGAGCTGAACCAGATGAGATAAGCCGCTTGTCGAACACCATCAACCGACTGCTCGACCGGGTGGCGGAGTCGTTTCGGCTACAGCGCATGTTCGTGGCCAATGTCTCGCACGAATTGAAAAATCCACTGACCCAAATCAGTTCTCAACTGGAAGTAAGTTTGCTCAATCAGCGTCAGGCTGAAACCTACCGCCAGACCATCCGCTCCGTGCTGGAGGATGTTGGTCAACTTTCGGCCCTAACGCATGAATTGCTCCAGCTTTCTCAAGCGAGCCAGGAGGGGCGCGTGGAACTGCTTTCAGACGCCGTGCGACTGGATGAACTGGTCTGGGACGTTCGGGACGAGGTTATTGGCATGAACCCCCGGTACCAGGTAACGGTTGAACTGGTCAACCTGCCCGACGATGCTGACGAGCTTGCCTTACCCGGCAACAAAACGCTACTTTGCACAGCCCTGAAAAACCTGACCGAAAACGCCTGTAAGTTCGCCAGTGATGGCCAGGCACATCTCCGGGTTCATTTTGATCAGCATCAGCTACAAATTGACATCGAGAATAACGGTCAGCCCATTGGGGAAGCGGATCTGCCGTATCTTTTCGAGCCATTTTATCGAAGTCGCCAGAGGGCCCATCAGGTCAGTGGCTACGGGGTGGGTCTGGCCCTGGTTGACCAGATTGTCCGATTGCACGGGGGGGAGGTTCAGGTACAGTCTGAGGTGGGAACACGCACAAGGTTTAGCATTGCTTTACCGCGTTAATTGACTTAAATTCTCTAAGCAAATTCTAAGGAGTTTATTAGCTGAAACTAAGGAAAGGCTACGACTTTTGACTGGTACACAGACCTGTAACACGATGACATTATTGCCAAGTATGCAAGCCTACTCGTCAAATTCACCGACCTTCGCTAAAGCTGATCCATCCCCCAACCGATTAAACCGCCCGCCAGACGATCAGCCACCTCGTAAACCCGATTGGCTGCTCATCATGGTGAGTATCCTGTTATTGGTCACTGTGCTGGTCGCCTGGCTGGCTGGGGTACCCGTGCTAGGACGCTGAGCATGCGCGGCAGCTCTGTCGATTTTTTGGGTTATAAACCCCTCCGTTATGGTTAGTTTACAGCCAGCCCTTACCTGCTATGAAAGATGACCAATCACTGCGCCATTACGAATCAGTGAACCGGGGACGGTATCGGTTGCTTCGCCGGTTGGGGCGACTCCTGGAGGTGCCCATGGCCCTGCTGGGTTTACTCTGGCTGGTGCTGATTGTCATTGACCTGACGCGTGGGTTGAGTCCGTTTCTGCAAACCATCAGCATGGGCATCTGGGTGCTGTTTGTGTTGGATTTCGCCTTTAAATTTACGTTAGCCCCCAAAAAACTCTCATTTCTGAGAACCAACGTCGTAACGTTGATCTCCCTGGCAGTGCCAGCCCTGCGCTTTGTGCGGCTAGCCCGCAGTTTGTCCATACTTCGCTCGGTTCGGGCAATACGTGGTGTGCGGCTGG
>DATHAW010000642.1:0-2234 GCA_035296465.1 Spirosoma sp. | reverse complement strand
CAGTCCGAGGTTAGACAGGCTACGTAGTGTCTCGCGAAACTCGAAATAATCGGGACCCGGCGGATTGTTCTGGGCTAGTACGTCGGCAAAGTGCTGGGCAAACTTCGGGTCGATGGTACCGGGTGTCGCGCTTGCCGGAGCAGGACTAGTCGTTGGAGCACTAACCGGCGGGCGGGGTGCTGCAGCCGCTGGCGTACCGGCAACCGGCACTCCGGGAGAGACCGGCCCGGTGGCCGGCTTTCCGGCAACTGGCGTACCGGAGGCCGGTGCTCCGGATTCATTTTCTTTAATGAAGAAACCCAGAATTTTTCGGCCAATGGATTGATCGGACTCAGGCATGGGTATCATAGCGTTGGTGTAAGACGGAGCAATGTTACAAGGTTCAGGCCAATCCCACAATAGCGGTTCTGGCCGAACGGTTGCGGAACCTGACAAATTGCTGTAGGGGAGGACGGATTCTGAGTTTGTGGCCTATGAATGGCTCCCTAGACCGGCAATCTGGTTGGGAAAGTGATGCTGTCGGCATCCACAAACTTAAAAGCTAGGGTAAACTATCCTTCAACTTATCTGCCATCCGTTCGCGAAACTTTTCGACTTTGGGCGTAGATACGGTACGGACGTAAAGCTCGTTTGGGTGGCTGTAATAATAGCCCTGGTGATAGACTTCGGCCGGGTAAAACACCTTAAACGGTTGGACCTGGGTTACGATGGGACGGCTGTAGTGGCCCGATGCATTCTCTTGCCGAATGGCTTCGTCAAGGGCTGCTTTTTCGGCGGGAGTCCGGTAAAACGCAATTGAACGGTATTGAGTACCCACGTCGGGTCCCTGCCGGTTGAGCGACGTAGCGTCGTGGCTAATAAAAAAGGCTTTAGCCAGCGTACTATACGGGATAACCTTAGGATCGTAATACACCTGTACCGCTTCGGCATGCCCGGTCTGACCCGATCCTACCTGTTCGTAGGTTGGGTTTGCCAGGTCGCCCCCGGCATAGCCCGACACGACCTCCCGAACGCCCCGCAGCGACTCGAACTGGGCTTCGGTACACCAGAAACAACCAGCCGCAAACGTAGCAACGGCTTCCCCGGGTTGCAGAGCGGGTAGTTTGGCCGGGGTGGTATCTAAATGGATTTCAGTGTTGCCGGGCGACTGTTGCTGACAACCATTCAGACCTAATACCAGCAGAAAAAACAACGCGATTGATTTCATTATTAAATTGTTATACGTTGACAACAACCATTGCGGGCTCACGGTTGCGTTTCTGGTCTAACTTTGTCATTGTCACATCTAGGCAATGCCATAGACGAATAACTAACTGGTCATGTCACTAACCACACTTGGACTTGAGCTTCCCACAGACCCGCGCTGGGTCGATATTGCCCAAATGAACATTGGCGATATTCTGATCGACCACGCCTGGTGCGAACAGAAGGCGGCTTCATCCTGCATATCACTCATTGTTATGTACACCGATAAAACAACGTTGGTGGAAGTGCTGACGCCCATCGTTGCTGAAGAGTGGGGGCATTTTCAGCGGGTATTGAAAGAACTCCGGAAACGGAACATCGCGCTGGGCCGGCAGCGAAAAGATTTATACGTTAATGAACTGAGGGTAAAGCTGCGCCGGTCTACAGGCGATCAGCACGAACAGATGATGGACAACCTGCTCATTAACGCCCTGATCGAAGCCCGTAGCTGCGAACGCTTCAAACTACTCGCCACCCACATTGCCGACGACAGCCTGCGCAAGTTTTATCACGAACTTATGGTGTCAGAAGCAGGCCACTACCGTGCCTTTATCGAACTAGCCGAAACGTACCTGCCCGCCGAGCGCGTCCGGGCGCGGTGGAAAGAATTTCTCGCGGTGGAGGCTGACATCATGGCGAACATGGCCGTGCGGGGCGACCGAATGCACTGAGATCACCATTACCTTAAAATACGGGCAGGAGGGTTATACTATCGGTCTATTCTTCAAGTACCAGGGCAATTCGTTTGCCTTGCACAGCGATACGGGATAGCTTTTTACGGGGCAAGTCGGCGGGAAGCGTTACTGCCTGCCACTGCTTTGTTTTTGTCGAAAACTCCCACAGTTCAGTACCCCGGCTTTCGAGCAGCGTACCGTTATCGAGCCATGCGTTGTAATGCTCGGAACCTGAATCACTGGTGGTGATGTCACTTACCTGATTACGAGCCGGATCGTACGACCGGATAAGCCACGTTTCTCCCACCTGCTGCA
>DATHAW010000641.1:0-6084 GCA_035296465.1 Spirosoma sp. | reverse complement strand
AGCCTGACTATGCTGCCATAAATACAGTTTATCGGAGTCGTAGTTACGCAGGTGTTTGGTTGAATAGTCAGCTATCCAGAGTGGGTATTGGTCTAAATGGCCGTCGATATACCGTCGATACAGATTCCCGTTGGTGTATATAATCGGCCGGATGTGGTAATGTTCCTCAACGGTTTTGAGCCACAGCCGCAGCCCCTCGATAATCGTATTCATGGACTGGCCGTTGGTAACCTCAAAATCGACAACTGGCGCAAAATCACCTTCGCTCAACTGGACGGTTCGGATAAAGTTGGCCGCCTGTTTGACTGGGTCACGCGTGGGGTGGTAAAAGTGATAGGCGCCCCGGCGCAGGGCCGACTTTTTGGCTTCGCGCCAGTTTTTAGCAAAGTTCTTATCGGCCAGCGTTGCCCCTTCTGTGGCCTTCACAAATACGAACTGCAACCGGACGCCCCCCGCTTCCATACGCCGTACCCGCTTCCAGTCGATCCGGTCGTTGTGGCGCGAAACGTCGATGCCGTGAATAGCGTAGCGCATGGGCAGCCGAATGCCAAAAGCCTGCACAAACTGCCAGTCCATGTCCACTATTCGGGACGGTCGGGCAATCAGCATAAGGCCGACAACAACCACACATGATAAAATCCACAGGCCGTATCGCTTAAGCAGGAAGGTAATCAGAACGCGGGCTTTCATGCGGGCGGGTTGCTTTCAACCCAAAACTACGCCTTTACAACCAATTTGAGCACCAATGAGAAAGCCTCCCGCACGGATGCAGGAGGCTTTTGAACCGAGTTAAGGCGTCTCCAGCCGACTATTAATCGCTTCCTTCCAGCTTGACAACTTTGTTATACAAACCCTGAATCAGGATTGGCGCAGCCCACTGACCAATCAACAGGGCCTCCTGTTTCTTGCCGGTCGAGAAAACGTACGCTGCCGTTACCAGTGTCCCTAAGCCAGCCCACAAAAATATGTCGGAGGGCAATTTGGCGGTTTGCTGCTCAATGGCCTTAGCTACCGGGCCTTCGTCGTGCTGCGGATTGAAATTCTTCTTTGCCATAACGTTCGTCGTATATTGGTTTACGAAGGCTTAACCCACCGACCGAAAGATTGTTTGGTCGATTGAGTGTGCGCCCGTTGGGCATCACCGGTCAATCCGCCACCTATTTGTCTGGCTGGGGGGTTGTGCGCAGGTAAGGCTTTACAAACGTTACGCCCTTAGGGAACCTGGCTTCCCGCTGATCGTTCGGCACGACGGGCTTCACAATCACGTCGTCGCTGGGCTGCCAGTCGGCAGGCGTGGCTACCTGATAATCAGCCGTCAGCTGCAACGAGTCGATCACCCGAAACAGTTCGATAAAGTTGCGGCCCGTGGAAGCAGGATACGTCAAGGTCAGTTTCATTTTTATCGGGGCCAATTACAAATACCGAACGCACGGTCGTTTTTTCACTGGCGTTGGGATGTATCATATCGAAGAAGGTGGCAACGATACGGTCGGCATCGGCAATGATCGGGAAATTTACCTCCGAGCCGGTTACGTCCCAGATATCGGGCGTCCAACGGTTGTGCGACTCCAGGTCATCGACCGAAACGGCAATGGCCTTTACGTTGCGCTTGCCAAACTCATCTTTCAACAAAGCCGTGCGCCCCAGTTTGGTGGTGCAGACCGGCGTAAAATCAGCGGGGTGAGAGAACAGCCTACCCCACACGTCGCCCAGCCATTCGTGAAAATGGATGTGGCCCTGAGTAGTGTCGGCTATAAAATCGGGGGCAATACCGCCCAAACGTAATGACCTGACAGAAGAAAGGTAAATTATTAAATAAGCTTGTCTTCGACAGCCATCCTGACCAGCTCGGCCGCATTTCGGACCTGCAGCCGGCGCATCATGTTGGCGCGGTGGTTGTCGACCGTGCGGACGCTGAGCTGGAGTTTTTCGGCGATTTCGCGGCTGCTCATGCCGTCAACCAGGAACTGCAGAATCTCCTTCTCTTTGTTGGATAGTTTCGACTGGCGGTCGGCCCGGCTGTGTTTGTCGCCTTTTTTCAACTGCTGCATGTAGCCACTCAGAATGATCGAGGCAACGGGCGAGCTGTAATATTTCTCCCCCGATGCGATGGTCCGAATGGCTTTGATCATCTCATCCGAGGACGAATCTTTCAGGATGTACCCGTAGGCACCAGCCTCCACCGACCGCAGGATGTAATCTTCGTTGTTGTGCATCGACAGCATCAGCACCCGAACGCCTTTGTAGAGCCGGCTGATAACCTGTGTCGTTTGAATGCCCGACATGCCCGGAAGCGAAATATCCATTAAAACCAGGTCCGGCAGCGTATTAGACTTTCCGGTTGCGGATGGATCGGTTCGCTCGCTGTGGTGAATTTTCAGTTTATCGAGGGCTTCTTCTCCATCGTTGGCTTCGTCGATGATTTCCAGCCCGTCGGCTTGTTCCAGCAGGAGTCGAATGCCGTCGCGAACGATGGAGTGATCGTCCACCAGCATTAATTTAGTAGGTATCATGGTACGTGGAATGCAGGTGATAGGGAATGCTAACTTTAACGCGGGTGCCTTTCCCCGGCTTTGAAATTACTTTAAATTTTCCATTGAGCAGTTTGGCCCGTTCCTGCATGTTGTGCAGCCCCTGCGAGGGCGGGCGAATGGCAGGGGCATCGTCCGAAGCGGCATCGACCGGTTTAACCAGTCCACTGGCCAAGGGCCGATCCGGCATCTGGAACCCCTGCCCATCGTCCGTAACCATCAATTGCAGCACATCGCCCCGATCCATCAACTGAATATGAATGTGCGACGGGTTGGCGTGCCGGACGGCATTGCTGACGGCCTCCTGCGTTACGCGGTACAGCATAATTTCAACATTTTTGTCTAACCGGGGTCCATCGGAGTCCAGGTTTGTCTCAAACGTTACGTCGATGGTTTCGCTGCGGTCGTTCTCGGCCAGCATTTTAATGGCGGGTATAACCCCAAAATCACTCAACACGCTGGGCATTAAGTCATTGGATATGGTCCGGGTTTCCTGAATCGTCTGCGTCACCAGCCGCTTCAGAATCTGGAGATTTTTTGGGTACGTGACCTGCCCATCCGGACCGGCAGGTGCCATGCGGGCCAAGCCTACTTCCAGCCCTTCGATCTGCAGTTTTATGGCCGTCAGCATCTGCCCCAACCCGTCGTGCAGCTCGCGCGAGAGCCGTTTGCGTTCTTCTTCCTGACCGGCAATCAGGTACGAGGTCTGCATTTTCTGCTCATCGATCTGCTGCTGGTACTGCTCCTTGGTGGCATCGAACAACTGCTGACGCGTTTCCTTCAGCGATTTATTCAGGCTCAGCAGCTTTTGGTTGGCGGCTGTAGTACGGCTTTCGGCTTCGATCAACTGCGCGAAGGTTTCCCGGAGCCGTCGGGCCGCCGGCCGGAAAATCAGCAGCCCAATGCCAATCAGCACCAGCATCGTAAACAGGTACAGGTATAATTCAACCGCCTGCAGCACTTCGAGCTTGGCCCGTAGTTCGCTCGTATATTCCCGAACGATTCTATCCATTTTTTCCAGAAATGGCTTTTCATTGGCCAGCAGCAATTCCAGGCTTGCCTGCACATCCGGATGTCCAACTTCCTGAGGGGTGCGGAGCTTCATTAACCGACGGGCACTCTGCTGATAGGCTTCGAACTCGGGGCGAATGTCGGCAAAAAGCTGCTGTATGGTATCGGAGTTGGGAATAGTAATGTTGCGTTCGTATACGCGTCCCTGGCGGCCCTGCAGGTGATACCGCTCAAAGGCAGGAAACACCTGCCTAAGTTCGGCCACGGTAGCCGTAAAGGCCGCCTGCTCACTCTCATCGATGAGTTGCAGGGCCTGTTTGGCAATCTGCTGGCTCTGGTGGCGCTGTAAAGCTGCGTAGCGAATCACCCATAGCTCGTCCTGCACCGCCCGGAGCCGCCACTGCGTTAAGCACTGCCCCACTGTTAGCAGCAGGGTCAGGATAATGAGCAGCGACATGTATAGCCGGGTAAACCGTACGGGAATTGCCAGGCCCTCTTTGTTGTTGTCGGTGAGTGTGTCAGACACGATTCCTGCGGTCAGAACAAATTGAGTCTATAAAAGTAATCTTTTTTGTAGTTTTACCAGTCATTCATCTGTCTAGTACCCAACGCCATGATCCGTTTACTGATTGCCCTGCTCCTGGTTTGTTTCGTCGCTACGGCGTGGACCAACCCCACCCGCCCTGTTACCCCATCGGTGCTGGTTTCTTCGGAGCCAGTAAAGCTATCCTGGGAAACCCTTCGCGACGTTACGTTCAAGAAAAAATGGTATGCCGAAGAGTCGGTTTATATGCTGTATCCCACCTTCGGACCTGGTGTACAGAAACTAAGCGGCAAAACCGTCGAACTAACGGGCTATGTGCTGCCGGTCGATCTGGAAACGAACCTGTATGTGCTGTCGGCATTTCCGTTCAGCGCGTGTTTTTTCTGCGGGGGCGCTGGTCCGGAATCAGTTGTTTCGCTCAAGTTCAAAAAAGCGGGCAGGAAGTTCAAGACCGATGAGCGCCGGACGTTTCGCGGAACCCTCAAACTAAACGCCGACAACATTTACGAGATGAATTACATCCTGGCCGATGCCGAGATGACGGAGCAATAGCAGCACCCCTCCCATAAAAAGAGTTCATTGGTTACAGACTGATGGACTCTTTTTTATGTTCTTTAACGACAAAAACCACTCGGGTGAGTGGTTTTTGTGGAGAATATCGGAGTCGAACCGATGACCTCTTCCATGCCATGGAAGCGCTCTAGCCAGCTGAGCTAATCCCCCATTAAACCCTGTCAGGGCGTATTGTGGGTGCAAATATGCGTAAAAAAACAAGACACCCCAAATCAGGCGGTAAAAATTCCTGATCTTAAATCAATTTTGTCGCTCGTCAGAAGAGCGATTTGTTTTCTATAAACAAAGCCGTAGTTTTGGTAATAGCTCAGACATCCCATGCATACCGTCTATATTATCTACAGCGCTTCTGCCGACCGGTATTTCATTGGCCAGTCGAAGAACCTGCCCATCACACTCTGGCAGCACAACGCCAAAACCCACCCCGCTACGGCCGATGGCAAACCGTGGGTGGTGAAGTTTACCCAGCAGTTCAACACGCGTAACGAAGCGCTTAGTTTAGAAATGAAACTGCGGAATAAAGATCGGGCGCACCTCGAAGAGTTGATCAGCACGGCGCAGCCAGCCAGCTAATCTCTGGTTTTGCGGAAATTGCACACGCTCAAGGGTATCATTCAATGGGTCAGAATGGCCGTAGTGCCTTTACAAACCGGCCCCTAAAATACTCGGCGTACAGATTGTCTTCCCGAACACCCTTCGATGAGGACGCGTGAATGAACCGGATGTTGTAGAGTCCGTTGACTTCCGTTACAATTCCTGTGTGCGATACGTAGCCTGGCTGTCCCTTATCAGGCACGAAAAAAATCAGGTCACCGGGCAGGATCTCATCCACCTCAACTTCGTGGCCCACCTCCGACTGCTGCCAGGAGATGCGCGGCATTTTTAGCCCCACAGCGCTAAAGACCGCACAAACCAGGCCCGAACAGTCAATTCCCTCCACGGTGTTGCCCCCCGTGCGATACGGCGTACCGGTGTAGGAGCGGGCCACCTTAACCACTTCCGGCACGTAGCGGGATACATAAGTCCGGGAGTCAACTACTTTGCCGACGGATTTGGCGGGCAATCGGGCGGTGTTGTTTCCCGATATTCGGCGGGCGACGGGTTTGGCAGCCGCCGTGCGACGACTAACCGAGTGCGCTGGCCCCGACGATCTTAACACCGAACAGGCGGTAACGATCAGGAGCAGACAAGCGGGCAGCAAAATGCCCCATATCGTAGGCCGAAACCAGCTTAGTTGCATAGAGGAAGGGTTCGTAAATAGCTGCAACCTATTAAATTTTCATAGATAACGCAATTCGCTTGCGGGCCGTATCTACTTCCAGCACCTTAACGCTTATTTTCTGGTTCACTTTTACAACGGCTTTAGGATCGGAAACGTAGTGGCTGGCCATTTGCGAAACATGAACCAACCCATCCTGCTTACCG
>DATHAW010000640.1:0-11547 GCA_035296465.1 Spirosoma sp. | reverse complement strand
CCTGAAGCGATTTGCCCATTTCATAGCTGACCATAGTCCCCAGTTCGCGCTTGTAGCGCCGAAACTGATCGCCCATTTGCCGGACGATTTCGCCCCGGCGTGGAGCCGGCACCAGGCGCCACTCAGCAAAAGCGGCCTGGGCCGTTTCAATCACGCGGTCGTAGTCGGCGCGGGTTGAGAGATGGACACGGGCAATGAGCTTACCATCGGCAGGCGACAACGAATCGAGCGTTTTGGGCGTACTGGCGGTTGTATCGGTTGGCCAGAACTGCTGGCCCGTGCTGGTGCCCGGCTTAACCGGTTGGGTGGGCAACGGAAGAATAGACTGCATAGGCATGAAGAACTCTTTGTTGAGACTAAGCAAAGCTACCGACTTACCAAAAGAATAGACACCCGCCTACAAACTTTTTGAGTTCGCAAGCGTTGAGAATAAGGCCATTCAATCCTAAAAATAGACCACTCCTTATGAAAAGCAAACAATTACTCTCCTTCCTGATAGGGTCATTTATCTTCGGTAGTATATACAGTCAGGCACAGACTCCGGGTGCCGTAGCCGCTACGCCACGTTCAGGCCGCACAGCCAGTTCAGCCACGTCTAAGACATCGAACAAGAATAGCCAGGTAACGAAACAGACTACTCGTAAGGGTAATCGTACCTCTGGTGCTGCCGGTACCGAAAATCAGAAATACCGTCAGAGTTCAACCAGCAATGGCACGTCGGTCAATAACAGCAACTCAACAAACTACAACAGCAACAACGCCACGAATCCGGCCACGGGCGTTGGCAGCCCCACGGGAGGCAAAGCGGGCAGCTCAACAACGGCCAAATCACCGCGTCAGTAGTTTCATTGGATTTCACCCCTCGTAGCCCGATACGCAGGCTATAGCCGTGTTTAGTGCCTGTGTGCGGATAACCAGCGGTAGAAATAAAGATAAAAATTGAGTGCCCACCCGCCCGATGGCAGGGGCAGTTCTGCTTTTTCAGGCGGTTGGTGGTCATTGGCTGGGGCGCTGGCTCAAGGTCCGCTCATTTTTAAATTTCCGCTATATTTAGCCTAATTAAACCTATTTGCGTGAAACGCCAGTCCTCTTTGGTTTCTGAAAGTGTCTTGATCGAAAAGCTAAACCAGCGCGATCAGGTGGCTTTTCAGTGGCTATACGATCAGTATTCGCCTGCCCTGCATGGAGTCGTCCTGCGCATCATGCGTGATGAGGAGCAGGCGCAGGATGTGCTGCAGGACGTTTTCATCAAGATCTGGAAAAACCTCGATTCGTATGATGCCAGTAAAGGCAGGCTGTTTACCTGGTTGCTCAATGTAGCCAGAAACACAGCCATTGATGCCTTGCGCGCCCGTAAGACTCATCCGACCAACGCAATCCGAACCGACGAAGAAAACGTACATATTATCGACCGGCAGCATAATACGCAGCAACCAAATCCTGATCACATAGGCGTTCAGGAAATTGTTAGTCAGCTACGACCAGAGCGCAGGCAGTTAATTGATCTGGTATATTTTGGCGGTTACACGCATGAAGAGGCCGCCGAAGAGTTGAATTTACCCCTTGGTACGGTGAAGACACGGGTGCGGGCCGCTTTGCAGGAATTAAAGCAATTATTCAAATCATGAACGTAACGGAATACATAGCTTCAGGCATTTTGGAATCTTACGTTATGGGCGCCGTAAGCGACCAGGAGCAACGTGAGGTCGAATGCTTATCGGCTATTTATCCGGAGATCCGGCGTGAACTTGATGAGTTATCGGCGGCACTCGAAAATTACGCGTTGCTTCATAGTGTTGAGCCACCCCCAGCGCTGAAAACCCGGCTGATGGAGCAGCTCGATTTTAATGAGCCACCCAAACCGATTATTCGGCCTATGCCGGTAGAGCGAACCGCATCATCCACATTCCGTGGCACCTGGGTTATAGCCGCATCAGTCGGATTACTGATGCTTCTTTTTTCATTTTTTCTGGTATCACAGCTAAGAAACAACCAAAACAGGATAGCCTCTCTCCAAACCACGAACAGTTCGCTTCAGTCGGAGGTCAAACAATTGCGCGATAACCAGACCTATGCTGAGCAGCGTTTGGCAGTATTGCAACGGGCCGGTATGCGCGTTATTCAATTGCGGGGAAACAACAAAGCCCCAAACAGCGATGTACTCGTGTACTGGAACACACGGTCCAGGCAGGTAAGCGTCGACATTAAATCGTTGCCGGCCCTTCCGGCCAATCAGCAGTATCAACTCTGGTCTTTAGTGAACGGCAAGCCAGTTGATGCCGGCGTGTTCGAGGCTAACACAACCAATCCCCTCCAACCGCTGCAAGTTATGAAACGCGCTATCAGTCGTGCCGATGCCTTTGCCGTGACGGTTGAGAAGCGCGGAGGCAGCCCTACGCCAACGCTTTCCACGCTGCTGGCAATGACCCCGGTCGATGCCTGAACTGCCAGCTTTTTTAAGTTGTTCATGTCCTGACGGGACGGATGACATAGGTCACTTCCTGTAGGTCACCGGTTTTATCAGATTTCCTGCTAACAAGCCGACAACCTACAGTCGACGGATAAACTACCGTTAATACGTACCTCATCTTTAGACAACAAACTAATGAAAATCTCCCTGCTTTTGCTGTTGCCCGCCTTGTTAGTACCGGGCGTTGTGACGTTAGATGCCTGCCAGACCAGCGCGTCGGACCAGACCAAAGCTACTTCACGTTCCATAGTCAATGACACTCCGCCGGGGGGGCGCCGGGTGGTTAAAACCAACGCTGAGTGGAAGAAAATCCTGACGCCCGGTCAGTACGCCGTGCTGCGCGAACACGGCACCGAGCGGGCCGGCAGCAGCCCCCTCAACGACAACCATCAGCATGGTACGTTCTACTGCGCTGGTTGCCACAACCCCTTGTTCTCTTCCGATACCAAGTTCGACTCAGGCACGGGCTGGCCGAGTTTTTACACGCCAATTGCTAAAAATGCGGTGAAGGAAGACCGCGACGTTAGTTACGGCATGGCGCGAACGGAAATTAGCTGCAACGTTTGTGGGGGGCATCTAGGCCACGTTTTTGACGATGGTCCTAAACCAACAGGCCTTCGCTACTGCATGAATGGGGTTGCCATGACCTTCGAGAAAAAATAATTGCAGACGTAATCCATACGTAGCCAACCGAGCCGGTAGACGCTTGCCCAGATGATTATGGCAATAGGACACGGCAGTATGCCATTTACAACACATTTTTTAACTGGCTCACAATCAGCCGGATTGCCTGTGCAATCCGGTTTTTGTGCATCAGATCGGTCGAAAATGCGTTATATTTGGAGCCTGACCGCGGATGAGGCCAGGCGGTTTTAACGGCTCCTGGCGCATAACGCCGTTCGGAGCAATCCGGCTTTTTTCGAATATAGCGCATGAGTGAATATAGGGAGCGATTTCGCGCCGTCCGACACGCTTTTGGCACCTTCCGGCGACGGATTCGGGAACGTCGGGGACAATTAAGCGAAGTCAGACGCGGGCTTGGCCGACGTATTTACCGGCAAACAGCCCGGGTAGCGGGTGAAGAGCGGGTTGTCGCCCTGTCGAGTGGGTACCATCGCTACCGTAACGGGTTGCGGTCATTTGTTCACCGGTACATCGACCCTGATTCCGGGTATTACCCTTACCTGAAAAATGGCGTTCGCGGGTTTCTGATCAGCGCGCTACTGCTGGGCATTTATGTCATTATTCTCAACTACAATGTCTTCTATTTGACTGGCGCCATGCCGAGTGTGGCCGAACTGCGTAACCCCAAGCTAAACCAGGCATCTGAAATCTACGCGCAGGACGGGATCATGATTGGTAAGTTCTACGCCGAAAACCGAACGCCCATCAAGTTCGAAAATATTCCAAAACCACTCATCGACGCCCTGATCGCTACGGAAGACGTACGCTTTTACCAGCACAGCGGCATTGACCCACGGGCCATCGGCCGGGCCATAATCAGTTTAGGCCGCGACGGAGGTGGGTCTACCATTACGCAGCAGTTTGCTAAAAACCTGTTCAAAACGCGCCGTAAGTCCAATACGGGCCTATTAAGCCGTATTCCGTTTGTTCGTAAGATCGTCTACAAATCCAAAGAGTGGCTAATGGCCATCAAACTGGAACGTAACTTCACGAAAAAGGAGATCATTACGTACTATTTCAATACGGTCGATTTTGGCAGCAATGCGTTTGGCCTCAAAACAGCCGCCCGAACTTTTTTCAACAAAGAACCCGATAGCCTGAATATTCAGGAGGGCGCCGTGCTGGTGGGTCTGCAAAAAGCCACGACAAACTACAACCCGCTCCGGAACCCGAAGCGATCGGAAGAGCGCCGGAACGTAGTGATTGCACAGATGGCTAAATACAACTACCTGACCAAAGCCCAGGCCGACTCAATCAGCGCGTTGCCGTTAGTGACCGATTATACGCCCGAAAACCCGTATTCCGGCCCGGCCAGTTACCTGAAGAACGCTGTGCAGGATTTTGTAGAGAAATGGGGGACAGAGAACGGATATGACGTTTATACCAGCGGCCTGCGCATTTTCACTACCATTGACTCGCGGATGCAGACCTACGCTGAGCAGGCTACAAGTGAGAAAATGAAACGGTTGCAGCAGTCGTTCGATAATCACTGGCGCGGTCAAAATCCCTGGACGGACGAAGACGGCAACGAGCTGCCCGGTTTTATTGACTCAGTGGCCCGGCGCACCGAACGCTACAAAACGCTCAGCCGACGGTTTTTGCCGCTCTACCCCGACTCAATTTCGTACTACCTGAAAAAAAAGAAGTACAAAATGCGGGTGTTTACCTGGAACAACAAGCGCGGCTACGACTCCACCGAAATGACGCCTTATGATTCCATATCCTATTACAAGCGTTTTTTGCAGTCTGGTATGGTGGCCATGGACCCACATACGGGCTATATTCGGGCGTGGGTTGGTGGGCTTGACTATGACTACTTCAAGTACGACCATGTGAAGCAGGGCCGACGCCAGCCCGGCTCTACGTTCAAGCCCTTTGTGTATACGGCTGCCATCGACGACACGCTTTTCAACCTCAGCCCCTGCGACCGCATTCAGGATCGTCCTTTCCGGAAAGCCTACCGCGAAAACGGAGAGGATAAAATGTGGGAACCGCGCAACTCAACGGGCTACTACACCTACTCGCGTATGACGCTGCGCCGGGCCATGGCCCGCTCGGTCAACTCCATTACGGCTAAATTAACCGACGACGTAGGGCCGGAACGCGTAGCTGAGTACGCGCACCGAATGGGCATAAAAAGTCCGCTCGACCCCGTTCCGTCCATTGGCTTAGGCTCATCGGATGTATCGCTCTATGAACTGGTGGGTGCCTATTGCACCTTCGTAAACGATGGCGAGGCTATCGAGCCACTCATTGTGCAGCGCATTGAAGACCGTGACGGAAACGTTATTGAAACCTTTACGCCGAAAAAGAAGCGGGCCATCAGCCAGGAAACTGCCTTTCTGATGCGTTATATGCTACAGGGTGGTTTGCAGGAGCCGGGCGGTACGTCGCAGAATCTGTGGTCGTACGATCTGTTTAAAAATCGTAACGAAATGGGTGCCAAAACCGGCACTACGTCCAACAATTCGGATGGCTGGTTCGTCGGCCTATCAAACAACCTGGTTGTGGGTGCCTGGGTGGGTGGCGACGACCGTAGTATCCATTTTCGCTCAACGGACATGGGCGAAGGAGCGAAAACGGCCATGCCCCTGGTCGGTCGTTTTTTAGAGAAAGTTTACGCCGACCCAAAATTCAAGAATCTACAGGGCCCGTTTCCAAAGCCTACAATTCCGGTCAGCAAAGAGTACATGAACTGCGGCTATTCCTCAGGTGATGATGAAGAAGAATCGGACGAGGAATCAGACTCGACCAGCACCACAGGAGACGCTATCGATTCGACTTTCGTACCAACTGCCCCTGCTCCGGTTACCCCCGTCGATACAACTGGAACATAGTGCGAGACTCAATATATCCTTCAGAGCCACAAAAAAGACGGCCGTTTGCAAACGGCCGTCTTTTTTATTGAGCGTAACGGTTCAGTCTAAGTATCGTACCCTAAGACCGGAGAAAGCCATTTTTCGATCTCCTCGACGGGCATATCTTTCCGGTGAGCGTAGTCCACAACCTGATCTTTGTTGATCTTGCCCAAAGAAAAATATTTAGACTCCGGGTGGCTGAAGTAAAATCCGCTTACTGATGAGGCTGGGTACATGGCGTAACTTTCGGTGAGTTCGATGCCAATTTCGCCCGCATTCAGCAAGTTAAAAAGTTTACCTTTTTCGGTGTGGTCAGGGCAGGCAGGATAGCCGGGGGCGGGACGAATGCCCTGATAATCCTCTTTAATGAGTTGCTCGTTGCTCAATTTTTCGTCCGTGGCATACGGCCAGAATTCCTGGCGGACGCGCTCGTGCATCCGCTCGGCGAACGCTTCGGCCAGCCGGTCGGCGAGGGCTTTGACCATGATGCTGTTGTAGTCGTCGTGGTCGCGCTCGTATTTCTCTAGCAGGGCTTCGATGCCAATACCCGCCGTTACAGCAAACGCGCCAATATAGTCTTCCCGGCCATTGTCAAGCGGAGCTACGAAATCAGCCAGGCACAGGTTGGGCAAGCCAGGGGCTTTCTGGTTCTGTTGACGCAGGAAGTTCAGCACCGTTTTAGTGTCGTAAATTAATTCCCCGGCGGGTGTCACGGCGGGCGATTCAGTCCGTAGCGATTCGGCGCGGGAGATCCTGTACTCCACGTGACGATGAGACCCGTGCCGATCACACGCGATGTCACGGGTCTGCTCTTCATAGTTGTGCAGCAAGACGTCGTCATCGGCTGAGTTGGCAGGGTAAAAACCCACCACGGCCTTCGCCGTCAGAAGTTTTTTGTCAATGATCTCCTGCAAAAGCTTTTTTGCATCCGCAAACAGTTGCCTGGCCTCGGAACCCACAAGTGCATCATCGAAAATGGCGGGATACTTGCCGTGTAACTGCCACGTCTGGAAAAAAGGTGTCCAGTCGATATACGGAGCTAGTTCAGCAATCGGGTAATCGTTAAAGTACCGGTTGCCCAGAAAGGTCGGCTTTGTGGGCTCAAACTGGCTCCAGTCGATAGCCGTGCGGTTGCTGCGTGCTTTGTCGATGGGGAGACTGGATTTTTCTTTCTGCCGTTTTACGTGGTCAGCGCGTAGTTTGACGTACTCGGCTTTGATCTCCGAAAAAATCAGTTCCTTCGTACCATCCGTTTCGCTGACAAGTCGCCCGGCTACGGGAACGCTCCGACTGGCATCCAGTACGTGAACAACCGGCCCCGAATAGTGCGGATCAATTTTGACGGCGGTGTGAATGCGCGACGTAGTGGCTCCCCCGATCAGCAGTGGCATGGTAAACCCCTGCCGTTCCATCTCTTTCGCCACACCCACCATCTCATCAAGTGAAGGGGTGATTAGGCCGCTCAAGCCGATAATATCAACGTTTTGTTTGCGGGCTTCATCCAGGATTTTCTGGGTTGGCACCATTACGCCGAGGTCAATGATCTCGTAGTTATTACAGCCCAGCACCACCCCGACAATGTTTTTACCAATGTCATGCACGTCGCCCTTCACGGTCGCCAGCAGAATTTTACCGGCCGACGAACTAGCTGTCCCCTCTTTTTCGGCTTCGATGAACGGGGTCAGGTAAGCCACCGCTTTCTTCATTACCCGTGCCGATTTCACAACCTGCGGCAGGAACATTTTACCGGCCCCAAACAAATCGCCGACGACGTTCATGCCATCCATCAGCGGTCCTTCAATCACATGCAGTGGTCGCTCAACCTGGTGCCGTATTTCCTCAACGTCCTGGTCAATGTAGTCCGTAATGCCTTTGACAAGCGCGTGTTTAAGTCGTTCGCGCACGGGTTCACTACGCCAGGCATCATCCTGCACCACGGCCTTACCTTTGGCTTTCACCGTCTCGGCAAACTCCACCAACCGCTCAGTGGCGTCGCTGCGCCGGTTGAGCAGGACGTCTTCGCAACGTTCGAGAAGGTCTTTCGGGATACTGTCGTATACTTCGAGCTGGCCCGCGTTGACGATGCCCATATCCAGACCGGCGCGGATTGCGTGGTACAGAAACGCCGAGTGCATGGCCTCCCGCACGAGGTCATTTCCCCGGAAACTAAACGAAATATTCGATACCCCCCCGCTCACCTTAGCCAGCGGCAGGTTCTGCTTGATCCAGCGCGTGGCATTGATGAAGTCGACGGCGTAGTTGTTGTGTTCTTCAATACCCGTGGCAACGGTCAGAATATTCGGGTCAAAAATGATATCCTGCGGAGCAAACCGGACCTTATCGACCAGCACCCGGTAGGCCCGTTCGCAAATCTGGATGCGCCGTTCGTAGGAATCGGCCTGCCCCTGCTCATCGAATGCCATGATAACGGCGGCCGCACCGTAGCGCCGGACGAGCCGTGCCCGCTCAATGAAGGCTTCCTCGCCTTCCTTGAGCGAGATGGAGTTGACAATGGCTTTGCCCTGCACGCACTTCAGGCCCGCTTCAATGACCTCCCATTTTGACGAATCGATCATGATGGGAACGCGGGCAATGTCGGGTTCAGCGGCAATCAGGTTCAGAAAGGTCGTCATGGCCTCCACCGAATCCAGCATCCCCTCGTCCATGTTAATGTCGATTACCTGCGCCCCGCCTTCTACCTGACCGCGCGCAATGCTGAGGGCTTCGTCGAAGTTGCCTTCTTTGATGAGCCTCGCGAACTTCTTGGAGCCGGTGACATTGGTTCGTTCGCCAACGTTCAGAAAGTTTGTCTGCTCCGTCACCTTCAACGGCTCCAAACCACTCAATTTCTGATACGGCTCGGGTTGGGGCAGCGAACGGGGTGGATATTTAGCCGCTACGGCCGCAATGGCGCGGATATGGTCGGGCGTGGAGCCGCAGCAACCACCAACGATATTGACGAAACTGCTTTGGACAAAATCCTCGATCTGCGCAGCCATCATGTCGGGCGTTTCGTCGTATTCGCCGAACTCGTTGGGCAGGCCGGCATTCGGGTAAGCCGACGTGAAAAACGGTGACTCTTTGGCCAGCGTCTGAATGTAGGGCCGCATCAGTTGGGCACCCAGGGCGCAGTTGAGTCCCACGCTCAGCAGCGGCAGATGCGATACGGAATAAAGAAACGCTTCGGTCGTCTGCCCTGACAGCGTCCGGCCGCTGGCATCGGTAATGGTACCCGAGACCATAATGGGCAGCGGTTCCTGTTGTTTACTGGAAAAATACTTGTCAATCGCGAACAGCGCGGCCTTCGCATTGAGTGTATCGAAAATTGTTTCGACCAGCAGTAAATGGGCCCCTCCATCAACTAATCCACTAACCTGCTCGTAATACGCATCGACCAGCTGATCGAACGTAACGGCGCGGTAGGCCGGATTGTTGACGTCGGGCGAGAGCGAAGCCGTACGGTTGGTGGGTCCCATGGCACCGGCCACAAAGCGTGGTTTGCCGGGATTCTGACTCGTAAATTCGTCGGTAACCGCCTTTGCCAGGCGGGCTGACTCATAATTAAGCTCATAAGCCAGAGCCTCCATGCGGTAGTCGGCCATGGCGATGGCTGTACTGCTGAACGTATTGGTTTCGATAATATCGGCCCCGGCCTCAAGATACTGACGGTGAATTTCCTGAATGATGTCGGGCCTGGTCAGGGACAGCAAATCGTTGTTGCCCTGGAGATCGTGCGGCCAGTCGGCAAAGCGCTCCCCTCGAAAATCGGCTTCGGTGAGCGAGTACTGCTGAATCATTGACCCCATCGCCCCATCGAGCACAAGGATACGTTCGCGAAGAAGGTCGGCTATACGTTTCAAGCTGTTAAACAGGTTAGATAATTACCGACTAATCGGTAAGACAATTACACCGCATCAACTAGAGAAGGCTTATCGATAGAAAGACAAGAGGCAGGGATCAGGTTATCGGCCCCGGCATCCGGCCGGGAGGAACGTGGCACCTTCACCAGGTAAGTGGGTTGCCAAGACATCATCGGGTCCAATCCCTCCGTCTTTCTGGATAAGCTCAGGGCAAAGTTAAGAAAAAAGGCGCACTATGAAGTAGAGCGCCTTAATTTACCGGATGCAAAGCCTTTACCAGGGGTGCTCTAAATCAATTTTTTTGTAGGTATGGTTTCGCTCCGTGTAAAACGAGTCTTCAGGGCTATGTCTGATAGCCATTGGATTTTTGGTCATTAGCCGGTAGAGGAGAGCGATGGGAAACAGAAAAACAAAAAACAGCACCGACAGAATGATCTTCCCGTTGATAGTGCCCAGCACCTCGGCGATTTTGAACCAGGCCCGCACAATCAGGTCCCCTGCTATGGGGACAAATACGCTCAGCAGTCCCACACCTAAAGCGGCATAGAGCCACCAGGGTGATTTGAACACAAAATACAGAACCAACAGCCCGGTTACGATCACTAACTGCGCCTTCGCTTTATCAGTCGCGTTCATCCGTTAAAACAGGGTATAAATGAACGGAGCCACCGCCGAGCCACCGCCAATAACGATGAGTATGCCGATGAGCAGCAACAAAATAATGATTGGAGCAAGCCACCATTTTTTACGCTCACGCAAAAAGCTAAAAATGTCGTTTAAAAATTCCATGTTTAAATTGTATTTGAATGATACTACCAGATTAATGCTGTTAATGAGCTAAGGCAGCCCCTATAATAAGGCTGGACTTCGGCACAACGCAGCCCTGCTCGTCATTACAGTCTACAACCTGAATGTTGTCAATTCGGTTGCGGACGTTGTTACGTCGGAACAGTTCGACGACCGGGTTCTATTAACCACCAGTCTTCTTTATGTATTAAGTAATGAGAGAACGGGAACAAAACTACGGAGAGCCGGGCATTATACTACCTGAGGCAATTTAATAAGCATTACCCATTTGTTCCCCAACCGAATGCAAGGGATCGGAACAGCGCAGGTGTCGATAATCAAAGAAACATAACTACCATATTGAGGCATAAAAATGAGAAGTAAGAAACAGCTGTGGCTAAAAATATGCTTTGGGTGCATTCCTCACAGCCATCGGATAGTTCTTTTAATCCAGCACAAACTCTTCTTTCCAGTTATCTTTCTCCTGCCATTGCGGCTGTTGCCGCTTATCGAACAAATAGTTACCCACTACCAGATAGTCCATTTCGGTGCGCATAAAGCAGCGATAAGCATCGTCCGGCGTACACACTATGGGTTCCCCCCTAACATTGAAACTGGTATTAACAATAACTCCATAGCCGGTGAGCTGCTTAAAGGCTTCAATCAACTGGTGGTATCGCGGATTGGTGTCTTTGTGCACGGTTTGAATTCTGGCCGAGAAGTCAATATGCGTTATAGAAGGCAGGTCCGACCGCTGGTAATAGAGTTTTTCGCGCAGAGGGAAGCTGTCATAGTTAGCGGGCAGGCGGGCTCGACGGCTTTCGATTACCGAATGCACCAAGAGCATATACGGTGAGGCTCCGTCATAATCGAAATACTCCGCGCAGTC
>DATHAW010000639.1:0-8800 GCA_035296465.1 Spirosoma sp. | reverse complement strand
GTACGGCGGCTCGAAGGGGGCGCTGGGGGGTGGTTTATCTTACGAAGGCAAGCTATCCTACGCTACGTATCAGAACTTCGCTACGTTCAACAATGGCAGGCCCGACACAACCAAATTCGCTATTCTATACGATGGGGGCATCTCACGAGTACTAACCATCTCCGGCCAGTTGGCCTATGCCCGGAAAGACAAGTTTCGGTCGACGCTCAAAGCCGACTTTTTCCGGTACGACCTCAACCAGCTTGCCGAGGCCTGGGGTCGGCCACGCCTGGCCGGAACCTGGACCAACTCCTACATTCTGAACAAAAAATTATTCGTCACGGCAGATTTGTATTTTTTCGAGGGCATCAAAAACCAGAATTTAGTAACCAACGTTACGTATACCCTCAAACCTATCTACGACGCTAATGTCAAAATTGACTATTTCTTAGGCAGACAGGTTTCGGCTTTTGTCTCGATTAATAATATCTTCGGGCAGAACTACGAGCGGTATTTGTATTATAAACAGCAGGGGCTTAACTTTCTCGGAGGAATCAGTTATTCGTTCTGACCGACCGCACCTTACCATGGCTTCCGTAAATGACTACCTAAAAAAACTGCTGTACCAGTACGACTGCATTGTCGTGCCGGAGTTGGGCGCTTTCCTCACCCACTACCAGCCAGCATCTTTTACGGAATCGAGCGGTCTATATTTGCCACCACGGAAGCGCGTAGCCTTTAATGAAGCCCTGCGTTTAGACGACGGTATTCTGGCCAACTACATTATGCTGCATGAGCCGGTTACCCGTGAGGGTGCTCAGCGGTACATCAGCCGGTTTGCGGCCGACCTGCGTCAGCAGGTAACTGTTTCGGGCCGGTTTGAGCTTGAGGGCATTGGAACGTTTACCCATAACGAGGAAGGAAAATTACAGTTCGAGCCCGGCCTTCGGCACAACTTCTTCGGCGAAGCCTTCGGTATGAGTGCCGTTTCTGCGCAGTCATTGACGACCCAGGCCGTTGATGCAGTGGTTGTGGAACCTGCACCGACGGCTGTAGGTCCAGTGCGGGTAGAGAATGAAGAAACAACCCTGATGCCTTTGCCCCGCTCACGTCCTTACTGGCGCGTGGCAGTCGCGGCACTGCTGGTAGGGTCACTGGGACTGGTGAGCTATTTTTCAGTTATAAAGCCGGGCCAACCCCAGCAAAGCAGCCTCGATCCAGGTGCACTATTCCGCGTACCTTCTGCGCTGTACGAAAAATCGACCGATGCCCCAGGCCCAATACCCGACAAACCCGCTGCGTCGCTATCGCAAACGTCCCTGGTTAAGCTAGCCCCGGTGGCTCCCTTACCAAAACCAGTAGTGGCAGCAGTTGTTACGCTTAAACCGCTTGCAACCAGAATACCCGTAGTAACGACAGTGGCTCGTTCCTCAGCGCCGGTTAGAAGCCATTTATTAACTGGTGTTCGCGTTGCCAAACCTGCCCGTACGACTCCCTACTTCACCGTTATTGCCGGCAGTTTTTCGAGAAAGCGCAATGCCGTACGGCTAAAGCGTCAACTCCAGAAAGCCGGTTATACCGATGCCTTCGTTTTGGTGCCGTCCCGACGTGGGCAACTATATAAAGTAGCTGCTGTTGGTTCAGCCAACCGACAGGAAGCTATTTCAAGCATTGACGCTATCAACACAATTGCGGGTACGCAAGCGTGGATATATAAGAATTAGACATATACTGAATTCAGTTATTAAAAAAGCCAGCTTTTTCATCTGGCTTTTTTGTTGCGTAAGGTTGACTGCCCCCAAAATAGAACCTGGAAAGTTCTTATCCATTGGGCTCTCAACACAAAACGGCTCCCATTAACATAGGAGCCGTTTTGCGTTGATGAACAGAAATCGTTAACCTAAGTACGTCTTCAGTGCTTTCGACCGGGAGGTATGACGCAGCCGACGAATGGCTTTCTCTTTTATCTGCCGTACCCGTTCGCGGGTCAGGTTAAACTTCTCTCCTATCTCTTCGAGCGTCATGGCGTGTTCCCCATTCAGGCCAAAGTAAAGCGTAATTACATCGGCCTCGCGCTGGGTCAGCGTCGAGAGCGCCCGTTGAACCTCTTTACGCAGGGAATCATTAATCAGTCCTGAATCGGGTTTGTCTTCACCATCATTTTCGAGTACGTCGAGCAGGCTGTTTTCTTCGCCCTGCACAAACGGTGCATCCATTGATACATGTCGGCCCGAAATCTTCAGCGTGTCGACTACTTCAGCGGCCGAAATTTCCAATACTGCTGCTAACTCCTCCGGCGACGGCTCCCGCTCAAACTTTTGTTCTAGGTCTGAGAACGTTTTGGAAATTTTATTCAGCGACCCAACCCGGTTGAGGGGCAGGCGCACAATTCTGGACTGCTCGGCCAGCGCCTGTAAAATTGACTGGCGAATCCACCATACGGCATAAGAAATAAACTTGAAACCCCGTGTCTCGTCGAACCGTTGGGCAGCTTTGATCAAACCAAGGTTTCCTTCGTTAATCAGATCACCCAGCGACAGACCCTGATTCTGGTACTGTTTGGCCACCGACACCACGAAACGCAGGTTGGCTTTTGTCAGGCGCTCCAGGGAAAGCTGATCGCCCTCGCGTATTTTTTGGGCCAGCGTTACCTCCTCGTCGGGGGTAAGCAGGTCCACCTTACCAATTTCCTGCAAGTACTTGTCTAACGACTGGCTCTCGCGGTTGGTAATTTGTTTTGAAATCTTTAGCTGTCTCATGATACGATGCCCCCGGTGGGGTAAATAGATAACGCGAACGTTAGACGTTGCATTACTCAAAAAAGTAACAATACCCTACGCTGTTTTGTTCTCCGGCTTTGGCAGAAGAACCTTGCGCGACAGGCGGTACTTTCCGGTCTTTTTATCCACGTCAACTAACTTAACGGTTATTTCTTCACCTACCTGCAGCACCCCATCCATCGCTTCCAGACGCTCCCACTTGATCTCGGAAATGTGCAAAAGTCCGTCTTTGCCCGGCATGAATTCGACAAACGCGCCAAAGGGCTGAATCGTCTTCACTTTACCGACGTAAACTTCGCCAACTTCGGGCAGCGCAACGATTCCCTTCACCCGCGATACGGCCTTGTCCATGCTTTCTTTGCTGGTCGCAAAGATGCTGACCCAACCCGCATTGTCGTGCTCGTCGATGTTGACCACAGCGCCTGAATCTTTCTGAATATCCTGAACCACCTTACCACCGGGTCCGATAACGGCACCAATCTGGTTGGTATCGATTCGGATGACCACCGCGCGGGGGGCGTGGGGCTTGAGGTCGCTGCGTACCTGCGAAATGCCTTTTTTCATTTCGCCGAGGATGTGCAGCCGACCCACACGCGCCTGCTCCAGCGCCTGCGCCAGCACTTCATACGACAACCCTTCGACTTTCAGGTCCATCTGGCAGGCTACGATGCCATTTTCCGTACCGGTTACTTTAAAGTCCATGTCGCCCAGGTGATCTTCGTCGCCCAGAATGTCCGACAGGACCGCATATTTGGTGCCCCCATCGGATGGTGCGTCCGAAATCAGGCCCATCGCAATACCCGCTACGGGTGCTTTAATTTTAATGCCGGCATCCATCAGGGCCATCGTACCAGCACAGACGGTTGCCATTGACGACGAACCATTGGACTCCAGAATATCGGACACGATCCGAATCGTATACGGATTGTCTTCGCCCGCGGGCAGAACTTTCTTCAGCGACCGGTGGGCCAGGTTACCATGACCAATCTCGCGCCGGCCGGCACCCCGGTTAGGCTTCACCTCACCCGTTGAAAAGCCAGGGAAGTTATAATGCAGCAGAAATTTGCTGTAGCCCTGGTACATCGTCTGGTCTACGATCTGCTCGTCGGTTTTTGTTCCGAGCGTAACGGTTGTCAGCGACTGGGTTTCACCCCGCGTGAAAAGTGCCGACCCGTGTGGACCGGGCAGGTAGCCGGCTTCGGCCGAGATGGGCCGAATCTGATCCAGCGCCCGGCCATCCAGGCGGGCGCGCTCGTCAAGCACCAACCGGCGCGACGCTTCGGACTGCAGGTCGTGAAAATATGTTTTTATAAGGCCTACGTTCACACCCGAGCCTTCAGGGAAAGTGGCGATAAACTCGTCACGAACGGCCTTGAAATCGTCCGAGCGACCTTTTTTGCTGGGATTCTGACGCCGGGCCACCTCGTAAATTCTATCGTAGCAATAGGCCCGGACGGCGGCCCGCAGCTCTTCATCATGGGTTTCGTGGCTGTACTGGCGCTTTTCAGTCTTGCCTACTTTAGCTTCGAGTTGTTTCTGCGCCTGGCACTGCACTTTAATGGCTTCGTGGGCGATTTTGAGTGCTTCCAGCATTTCGGCTTCCTGGCACTCGCTCATCTCACCTTCTACCATGCAAATGTCTTTCTCCGTCGCGGCCACAATCAGGTCGAGGGTGGCGCGTTCCAGTTCCGACGTTTTCGGGTTGATCTTGTACTGCCCATCGATCTTGGCAACGCGCACCTCCGAGATTGGCCCGTTAAACGGGATGTTCGACACGGCGATGGCCGACGAAGCAGCCAGGGCGGCCAGTGCATCGGGCTGCACCTCAGGATCAGCCGAGATAAGCGTAATCATCACCTGGGTATCAGCGTGATAATCATTGGGGAAGATGGGGCGCAGCGCACGGTCTACCAGTCGGCTGATCAGGATTTCGTGATCGCCCAGCCGGCCTTCGCGCCGTTGGAAGCTACCCGGTATGCGACCGGATGAAGCAAATTTTTCTTGATAATCGACCGAAAGCGGCAGAAAATCGACACCTTCTTTAGCGTCTTTGCTCGATACGACCGTAGCCAGCAGCATGGTGTCGCCTAACCTGACAACCACCGCTCCGTCGGCCTGACGGGCCAGTTTTCCGGTTTCGATGGTAATTTCCCGCCCGTCGGGCAGCGCAACGGATTGCGTGGTGATTTCAAACATACATCAAATTTTAGAAACGCCCTCGTACAGCTTTTAAACAGCAGTTCATCCTCTCTTCTACCGCTTTTACCGCAACAATTTCCGTTTCGGTATAGAAACAACAAAAATGAGGGAATCTACCCGGCCTGGACTGGCTGATGAGCAGATTCCCTTTGTGCCATGGATCAATTATTTCCGTAGACCAAGCGCGGCCAGAATAGCCCGGTAGCGCGTAATGTCGGTTTTATACAGGTAGTTCAGCAGGCGACGACGCTTACCAACCAATTTTAACAAACCCAGTTGTGTGCCGTAATCGTGCTTGTGAACTTTCAGGTGTTCAGTCAGGTGACTGATCCGGTAGGTAAACAGCGCGATCTGGGATTCGGCCGACCCGGTGTCCGTTGCGCTTTTGGCATGGCCCGAGGTAGAGAATATCTCCTGCTTTTTTTCGGTCGTTAGATACATCTTCAGACAGCTTATTTATTGAGAAAAAATGAATTTGGGTGCAAAGATAGTGAATTTAATGAGCCAGTCGGTACATCAATTGGCAAAAAAGCGGGGCTGTTTATCAGCAAGTTCCTGACGTACTATGCATCGACCGGCTGACGTATCGGCTGTCCGCTTTTGCGCTCATTCCATTTCTTCTTCAGACGCTCCAACGCTATAATGTATACGTCTTTGTCGAACAGCCGCGAATCGTAACGGGCCCGCTGCATCAGAAACAACCCAATGGGAAACAGCACGATGTTGGCCAGCCAGGCACCAAGCGGTACCCAAAGCAAACCATCCTTGGCGTATTTATCGCCCGCAATGGTCAATATGTAGAGAAAGATAAAAAAAACGATGGCAATCAGCACCGGCAGGCCGAAGCCTCCTTTTTTGATAATGGCGCCCATAGACGCCCCAATCAGGAACATGACAAAAATGGCAATGGCCTGCGTGAATTTATGGTGCGTTTCCAGTTGGTATTTCCAGACATTCTTCTTTTTTTCGGTTAGGTATGAAACGTTCGAGGAAGCGTTTGCCAGAATACTCTGTGCCGCCGTTAAGGCCAGCCGCGTTACGTCCGGGTAGTTCAGGTCTTGTTTTTTCAGGGCTGCGTCCACCCATTTACCTTCCTTTATTTTCTGCTCCGCCACTACGTTGGCCGGTTTGAACTGGTAGCTGTAATACTGCCGCGACTGACTGACAACGTTGAGGCTGTAGTTTTTGTAATCTTTCCGAAGCGAGTCGGTTAGTGTCGATAGTTCGTTCAGATTTTTCATGTACTCGTGGTACTCAAACTGATTTTCGTCGGTGCGCTTGATCCCGAACGATTCCAAGCTAATCACTAACCGGTAATCTTTAAACCCATTACGCATAAACTGAGCCCCTTTTTGCGTCCCCCCATTGCCCACATTGATGCTGCTGTTGTCCGAATACTCCTGGTAATCGTTGCCGTTGAAGAGCTCGAAAACAAGATAGCTCCGGTCCTTGCTCGTATACATCCGCCCGGAATCGGCCAGGATAATTTCGCGGTTACCCGTTTCAACACCGCTCGTCGGGTGTTTATAGATGACCAGTCCTTTCAGCAGGTCGCCGGTTGTACTGCCTTCAGCGGCTTTCACCTTACGGTCTACCTTGATGCTGTAACCAGGCAGATCATTGTAAAAAATACCTTCCTTCAGGTTCAGAGTAGCTTTGGCCGTTTTTATGTCATACAGCAAACTATATCCTTTGAGATTGGCCCAGGGCGAAACGCTGTTATTGAACCAGAAAGAGAAAGCACTAATGAATACGGCCACAATCAGGAGCGGTCGCATGGCGCGGGTGAGCGAGATGCCCGCACTTTTGAGCGCGGTCAATTCAAAAAATTCGCCCAGGTTGCCGAAGGTCATCAGCGAAGACAGCAACACAGCCAGCGGCAGCGCGGTCGGAATAGTCAGCAGGGCGAAGTAAAACAGAAGGCGGCCGAAGGTGGCCAGGTCAAGGTCTTTCGAAACGAACTCGTCGATGTAGAACATCAGCAGCCGCATCAGAAAGATAAAGATGACAACGCCAAGCGTCAGAAAAAACGGCCCCCAAAATGAGCCGAGCACTAATTTATCAATTTTCTTCACGGACGTTTTTGGTGTCTAAGTGCTTCGGTGTTTACCAAAACGTTGACTACGATTCGTAAACACCCAGAAACCGCTTCCATCCGGCCGGGCCGCCGATGCGGCAGGACGGCAGCCCAGCCAAAAACTTAATTTTTTTAACTGCCGACGATTTCCTTTAGTTTATCCATTAAACCGTCCCACAGGTCTTTGAGTTCTTCCTTGTCGCTGGTGGAGGAGTAGTCGGTAACGCGCAGGTATGTTGACTGTGTCAGTTCGGACTGGTCGACCCGAAACTCGACGTAGTTGTTATCGTGACCGTTTTCGGCCGTATCCAGAAACTCAAACCGGACACCCTTATTCTGGCGCATAGACACCTGTCGGGCGATGTGACTTTCATTGTCCCATTGAAAGTCGAACCGCTGATCGGGCATTGTATTAACCTTGCTGGCAAACCACTGCGACAACCCGGATGCGGTGCTGATGTAAGGAAACAGCATTTTGGGAGATGCCCGAAGTTCATATTCGGCAACAAATTTTACTTTCTCCATAGTGATTCTGGTGGCAATGGGACGTGAACAAAGGTAAACGAAAATTTTTGCGAATGTCAACGCGCTTTTTTGCGTCGGGCTAAATTTTGCGTACTTTTGTGGCACCAACCCGGCGGGGTAGCTCAGATGGTTAGAGCGTAGGATTCATAACCCTAAGGTCGGCAGTTCGATCCTGCTCCCCGCTACAATACAACAGCCAATACACTGATAAATAGCGTGTTGGCTGTTTTTCATTAAACACGGGGACGGTTCAGGGGACGGAATAGCTTTTTTCACAATTAGTAGTAGCCTCGCTAATAGAAGTTGGTGTTGGTTAGCCAACCCTAGTGGAAGGTCTGAACCCGTAGCAGTTCAGGACATAAGCGACACTAACCATTTACGACGAACACGCCCGAAGACATCCTAAACTAAACGCTAATCAACCTAACCTAATGAATACAAATCTGAACGAAGAACAAGTGGCCCTTCATCTGGCCGAGGAAGTTAACCAGGCTCTTAACAAAAGGATCGAAGAGCGTTTCCGCGAAGCGCTGTTTCTGGTCGATCCGTCCCTGGATATGGAAAAGGTCACCGTTGTTAGCAGGCTGGAAAATGACGGGGAGTTGACAGTCGACGGAGTGGATGACGAAACGATTGATCAGGCTATGGCTATTTTTGAGCAAGGGGAAGAAGATAGTCAATAGGCTATGTAATGTGGGGACTATGTCCAGTTGACCCCCTAGACCTTTATACGTTTGATTTGTTCGAGCGGCTGTATAAGTGAACGTTTGATTTCTTTAGTTAAGAAGATATTCATACAAATAATGTAGTTCATTTTGGAAACCGTTCATTGAAAGCCTTCAACTCTCGCTGATTGATTGTCTTGTTGAAGTTGCCCATATGACGTTGGTCCACAGCCGCATGGCAGCGGATGCAAAGACATTCAAGATTTTGCGGCCGATTATCTGTTTTCAGGCCGCTTCGGTGGTGTACGTGAAGATACCGTTGAGCATTTGCTTCCGACAAGTCAATGTTGCACCGCTCACACCGGTACACTTTTGTCGCCCGATACCTTCGGCTAATCATTGACCAGTCTATTGTATAGCCAAAGATGTCTGTTTGGACCAGCTCGGGTTGAGTGGTTTGCCCATATTGCTCTGTTAGATATTCATAGAAATCGCTGGTTGTATAAATACCCGCGACTTGTTTGTCGACAATCTGACTGCACTTTGAACAAAGTTTTAATGTGGTCAAGCTATCT
>DATHAW010000638.1:0-6601 GCA_035296465.1 Spirosoma sp. | reverse complement strand
AACTGCCTGGGTTGCCTTTAGGTCGAGCAACGCCCGCACCGCGCCGGCTGGTGATACGTGTACGGGGGCCATGAACCATTCGGGTCGATAAGATCCGATGGGCAGCAAGGCCAGTTTGATGGGTTCGGGTTGATTGCCAATCCGTTTGAAGTGGGGTCCGTAGCCGCTGTCTCCACTAAAATAAACCGTGCCGAAGGTGGTATGCAGCAGATACCCCGCCCAGAGCGTCTTGTCGCGGTCGCCCAAGCCCCGGTTGCTGAAATGCTGGGCTTCGGTGCAGGTCAGGCTTAGTTTTCCATTCACCCGCAGGGTATCGTTCCAGTCGAGTTCGCGGGTAACGCGGGCACCCTCGTTACGCGGCAGATACGACACGCCGAGGGGCGTCACAAACAGTGGGTTGTGCGCTTTCACCAGCATACGGATCGTGGGCAGGTCTAAGTGGTCGTAGTGAATGTGGCTGAGCAGCACAACGTCAATGGGTGGCAATTCTTCGAAACGCAGCCCCGGCGGGCGATGGCGCTTCACGCCCAGCCAGGATGTGGGACCCACGCGATCAGACCAGACCGGATCGGTCAGGATGTTCAGTCCATTGGTCTGGAGGAGAAACGTGGAGTGATTGACAAACGTAACAACCAGACTGTCGCCCTCAATGCGTGTAGCGGGCCGGGGCCCAACGAAGGCATCGGGCTGTTCGGGCCACGCACCTTTGTCGCGGTGGAGCAGCCACTCTAGAACGCTGCCCGATGACCGCTCGGTGAGGCCTGGATTTATGAATTTTTTGCCGGTAAAATGATCGGTCACCGGACCTTTGTAGCGGGGAGAACAGGCAAAAAAAGCAATAGACAACAGAAGAAGTGGGACTAACTGAACCATTAGATGGCCTTGTTTATTTTTCAACATTGCGGGCCAAGGGGTCAAAACAGCTTCATCTGACCATTTTTTGCGCCGGGCAGAGCACCCTCGTGTTCGAGCAGCCATTGCTTGCGCCAGAGGCCGCCTGCGTAGCCCGTCAGTGAACCGTTTGAGCCAATGATGCGGTGGCAGGGCACCACAATCCAGAGCGGGTTGCGGCCGTTGGCAGCAGCCACCGCCCGAATGGCCTTTTCGTCGCCCAGTTGGCGGGATAGCGTCAGGTAGGATTGCGTGGTACCATAGGGCACCGCCATTAGCGCCCGCCAGACCGCCTGCTGAAAGTCGGTGCCGATGGGTATCATAGGGAAGTCGAACGTTTCGCGCGTGCCCGCAAAGTACCCGGCCAGTTGGTCGGCCGCCAGTTGCACCGGTTTGGCCGGGCGGCATTCCATCACCCCGGTATTCGTCCGTTCATCTACCGGTTCGTCCTGACACGAAATTTTCCATACGCCTGCCTCATCGCCAACGATGCGCACCCTTCCAAGCGGAGATTCAACAGTGGCGGTAGTCATTGAACGTTCAGCAGAAATACGTTTCGACCAGTTCATGAAGTATGGCTGTCGTCAGCGGTTTCGTATAGTAAAAACTTACCTCAGACGATATAGACGCTCGCTTTTGATCGATTGGGTTGACGGACGTTGTCAACATCAAGAGCAACAGGCGACTTTTCTGATCCCTGGGCAGCGTTTGATATTGTTCTAAAAACTCAAATCCGTTCATACCGGGCATATTGATGTCGAGAAAAATGACATCCGGTTGGGTATAATCCGGTAAATCGGTATGCGTTAGATAATGCAGCGCCTGGTAGCCATTCTCGGCTACGCGTACGTCTTCGCACACGCCCGAGTCCCTGATGATAAGCTCATGAAAATAATTGTCGTCCGGATCATCATCAACCAACAGAATGCACTGGATCGGTTTGGGCATAATGGTGAACGGTTTTTATTTTCTTTGGAATAGTCAGGTAAAAGGTCGTGCCGACGCCGGGGGTGCTGTCGAGCCAGATCCGCCCGCCGTAAATGTCAATTACTTTTTTGCAGGTCGCCAGCCCGATGCCCGTGCCCGGATAATCGTTACGGCCGTGTAGCCGCTGAAAAATCTGAAACACCCGCTCGTAATGCTGCGGGGCGATGCCGATACCATTGTCAGCAACAGCAAAGCAGAACGCGCTGCCTTCGTCGGTTGCGTAAATGCTTAGCCGGGTGGCTGCGTCAGGATGGCGGTACTTGAGGCCGTTCGTAATCAGGTTCTGAAACACCTGTTTGAGGTCGGTACGGTGGGCCATCAGGGTTGGCAGTGAACCGACGTCTACGGTGGCATTAGCCTTCTTTACGTCATCCTGGTGCTCCTCCAGAATTTCGGCAATCAGCTCGTTCATATTCACGCTGTCGAACTCGGCAACCGAGCCAACGCGCGAGAAGTCGAGCAGGTCATTGATGAGCGTCCGCATCCGTCCGGCGGCTGCAGTGGAGGTATCGATCAGTTTCCGGCCGTCGACATCTAACTGTTCACCGTACTTAGTTTCCAGCAGCGTCAGGTAGTTGACAATCGTTTTCAGGGGCGACTGTAGATCGTGCGACGCAACATAGGCGAACTGCTGAAGTTCCTGGTTTGAACGACTCAACTCCTGAACAGCCTGTTGCCGGAACTGTAGTTCGCTCTCATATTCCCGGGAGGTGCGCAGACCAACAGCTTCGTTGAAATAGCGAATAAGCGCAACCACCGTAGCAATCGACACGACGCCCGTCAGAAACCGGATAAGGGCGCTCACTCGGTAAGCAGGCCACCAAAACATAAGCGCGTCAAGGAGATGCGTGGCCCCACAGAGCATGATGAACGCTCCGAACAGCAAAAAAACTTTTGGCATCGGAACACCTTTCTTGAGCGTAACAAATCGAATCAGTATCAGGGGAATGGCCATGTAAGCCAGCCATATAGCCAGGTCAGAAAAAATGTAGAGCCACCCGTGAAAATCCGTCCATCGGCCGCAAAACCAGCGTGGAGGCCAGTCGCTGGTATCCGTTAACCGCCTGAAGAAATCTACAACCTGATCCATATTGTCATAAGAGTAACCTTATAGTAAACTCTCTATCCCACTAATCGGATAAGTACTCTAACATAAACTATAAATACTGGTATGTGCTAACTTAAATTAGTAACCCTTGTGCACCAGTTGACAATTTAAACTACATCTTACAAACGCCCCCATTGCGTCTTACGTCTCAGACCATTTTTTATCCCGTCGGGGAAGACGATCACCCCGCTGGACACGGAACCGACAGGATAACGTTGTTGGGGAAAGAGACAGTACACTGCGCAGGAGCTTGAGTTTGTAAATGAACCAGATAGAGCAGAATAACGTAACATTGCTCTATTCAGCGCGTGATTTATCGGTGCAATATACGAAGTGGATACTGAAAAGCCCTTCGCTTGAGCGAAGGGCTTTTCAGTATCCACTATCTTAGTAACGTTTACGTGATTACTTCGCAGCTAATTTCAGTATTTGTCCTTCGCCGTAGTCGCAGATGTACAATTCATGGCTGGCATCTTCGCCAAAGGCAGCTATGGAACCGGCCCGGTTCAGGAGTAATTGATTCGTGGTTTTATTGTCCCCTCCATACGTAAGTGCCCACAACCGGCCACTACCAAAGTCGCCAAAAATGTATTTGCCCTGCAGTGACGGGTTGGCCTTACCTGCATATACGTGCCCGCCGGTAACGGAGTTTCCATCTTCGCCATGCTGGTATTCATGAACGGGGTCGATCAACTTATCGGTCACCGTATTGTCTTTGGCATTAAATGGCTGAGCGGCTTCTTTAACCCGCCATCCGTAATTACCCCCTTTGGTTACGATATTAATTTCTTCAATCTTGTTTTGACCCACGTCAGCTACCCAGAGCCGACCCTGTTCATCGAAACTAAACCGCCAGGGATTTCGCAGTCCATACGCAAAAATCTCTTCCCGGTGTCCGGCCTCACCAACAAAAGGGTTGTCTTTTGGAACACCATAATTCCCTTTTTCGGTGCTGTTGACATCCACGCGCAGAATCTTACCGAGCCAGCTTTGTTTATTCTGTCCGTGATTCTGCGGGTCGCCCCCGCTTCCGCCATCCCCGGTGGATACGTAAAGATAGCCATCCGGCCCAAACTGCAGCTTGCCGCCGTTGTGGTTGGAATAGGGTTGGTTAAACCGGAACAGAATTACCTCAGAACCCGGCTCCACGGTCGATGCATCGGCCGATGACGCTTTAAACCGGCTGACAATCGTTTCGCGGGGATTATCTTTGGTGTAGTTGACGTAGAAAAACCCGTTTTCCTTAAATTTCGGGTGGAACGCTAAGCCTAGCAGCCCCATCTCACCGCCGTAGGCAACTTTATTGCGTATGTCGAGGTATATACCCGCCGAGGCTGCATTCGCGTTGTTGTCGAACACGCGGATTCGGCCGGACTGTTCCACCACAAATACGCGGTTAGTGCCGTCATTGGCATGGGTGTATTCGATGGGTGCCTCGAACTTCAGTTTCGGATACGCGTTTACGGTCTTGAAGGCAGGGGCCGTGGCCGACGTGCCGGTTGTCACCAAATTGGCCCCGGCAACCGACGCTTGATCGTCGCGCTGGCAGGCCAGGGATAGCAATAAGGCTACCCCGGACGTAGCGGTCAGTGAGAAGGCAAACGTAATTAATGTTTTACCAAACATGATAAGTCTTTTCATTAGTATGCTCAGTATGGTGCAAATACGGTTCCAGACGCGGCTCCCGAACTTTGCAGCCCGCAATTTGTTTCAAAATCAGGGATGTGGGTTCATAGACGAACCCCCCTGTATCGTAAACGCGTAAAGGGGTGGTGTCCTGTTTCCACAGTTCGGGGTAAGCGTTCCACTACCCTTGTATCAAATCTTCCAGTAAGACGTCCGTATGACAACGATCAACACAACAACCTTCCTCGATCACCTGCTGGCACAGCGCGCCCACTACCGCTACAAACTGCCATCGCGCCCCGACGCCGGGCGCTTCATCGACCAACTGATGCGGCTGCTGTTTCCGGTGACCCAGGATTGCCAGTCGGCTTCGCAGAACGTAGAGGAAACGTATCAGAAATTAAACGAGCAGTTAGTTTGGCTGTTATATCCCTTAACGAATAACCTGGCCGACACGCCCGACTCAATTGCCGGGCATTTTTTTGACCAGTTGCCCCGTATTTACGACACCCTGCTGCTCGATGCCCACGCCATTGCCGACAATGATCCGGCGGCCGTTGGGCTCGAAGAAGTCATTGCTGTTTATCCTGGTTTCTACGCCATCGCCGTCTACCGTATCGCGCAGGCCCTGCTTCGTCTGGATGTTCCCCTGCTGCCCCGGATGCTGACCGAATACGCGCATAGCCAAACCGGAATCGACATTCACCCCGGTGCCCAGATCGGGAGTTCATTTTTTATCGACCACGGCACGGGTGTCGTTATCGGTGAGACAACGATCATTGGTAACAATGTAAAAATCTACCAGGGCGTTACACTGGGTGCCACCTACGTAGCCAAGTCGATGGCGCAGAAAAAACGGCACCCAACGATTGAAGACAATGTGGTTATCTATGCAAATGCCACCATTCTGGGTGGCCATACCGTAGTCGGGCACGACTCGGTTATTGGAGGCAACGTATGGCTCACCAGCAGTGTCAATGCCTATTCACTTGTTTTTAACCAGCATAAAATCGACGTCAGGCTCAAGTCGATGGAAGCAGGCGAACCCATTAATTTTGTAATATGAAAGCCAACACGATTCTTGATACCATTGGCCGGACGCCCCTTGTGCGTATCAACCGGCTCTTTCCGGGCTACGAAGTCTGGAACAAACTGGAAAAAGCCAACCCCGGTGCGAGCATCAAAGACCGTATCGCCTTGTCCATGATTGAAGCCGCCGAAGCCGACGGTTCGCTGAGTGCCGGCAGCACCATTATTGAGCCTACGTCGGGCAATACGGGCATCGGCCTGGCTATGGTGGCGGCCGTAAAAGGCTATAAAATCATACTCGTCATGCCGGAGTCGATGAGTATCGAACGGCGTAAAATTATGGCGGCTTTCGGGGCCGAATTCGACCTGACTCCCCGCGAAAAAGGGATGAAAGGAGCTATTGAGCGGGCGCAGGAACTGGTAGCCCAAACACCGGGTGCCTGGATGCCCTATCAGTTCGAGAACCAGGCCAACATTGACATTCATGTCAGCACAACGGCGCAGGAGATTCTGGACGACTTTCCCGAAGGCTTCGACGTTATGATTACGGGCGTTGGTACGGGGGGTCACATTACGGCAGTAGGCGAAGTGCTGAAGCGGCATTTCCCCAATCTGAAAGTCTACGCTGTCGAGCCGGAACTGTCGCCCGTCATTAGCGGTGGGGCACCGGGGCCGCACCCGCTTCAGGGCATTGGGGCAGGCTTCATTCCTAAAAACCTGCACACCACTGTACTCGACGGTACCATTCAGGTGAGCAAAGACGAATCATATGAAATGGCCCGGCGGTCGGCGCGGGAAGAAGGAACCTTCGTGGGCGTTTCGTCGGGCGCTTCGCTGGCAGCTATTGCTAAAAAGCTGCCCGAGCTTCCGGTAGGAAGCCGTATTCTTACCTTCTGCTACGATACGGGTGAGCGGTACTTATCGGTAGAGGGATTGTTTTAGTGCAAAAGGGTCGGATGT
>DATHAW010000637.1:0-2712 GCA_035296465.1 Spirosoma sp. | reverse complement strand
AGCGGGATGGGCAGACCAAAGAACGGAGCCAGAAAAAGGGCCCATATTTCCCCCGCATTACCCGACATGATGTAGCGGATAAACTTGAGAATGTTATTGTAAATGCGTCGCCCGTGCCGGACGGCTTTGACAATAGTGGCGAAGTTGTCGTCGAGCAGAATCATGTGTGCGGCCTCTTTAGACACCTCGGTTCCATTAATACCCATGGCGATGCCGATGTCGGCATTCTTTAGTGCCGGAGCATCATTAACGCCGTCACCGGTCATGGCCACAAACTGGTGCCGAGCCTGCAACGCCCCGATGATGCGGAGTTTCTGCGCCGGATCAACGCGGGCGTACACCCTGATTTTCTCTACGACTGCATCGAAGGCTGAATCATCCAGGTTGGCCAATTCTGAGCCGGTTAACACCAGGTCGTCGGTTGAGGAAATAATGCCCAGTTGTTCGGCGATGGCTTTGGCCGTCAGCTTGTGATCGCCGGTAATCATGACGATTTTAATGCCAGCTTGTTTGCACTCGGCCACGGATTGCCGGGCTTCCTCGCGGGGCGGATCAATCAAGCCCGCAAAGCCAATGAAGGTTAGATCAGTTTCCACGGTTTGGGGCGTGAGGGGCTGCGGCAGGCTGGTTATTGTCTTGCCCGCAAAACCCAGCATCCGGAATCCTTCCTGGGCCATGTCGTTGACCGCCTTTTCTAACCGGGGAACCTGGCCCTTCCGCTCCGGACTCAGTTGCCTGAACAGCACGCCGACGGCCCCTTTGGTCAGGCACAACACCCCGTCGGGCGTCTGGTGCAGCGTTGTCATACACTTACGATCCGAATCAAAGGGCAGTTCTGCGATGCGGGGGTAGCGAGCCTCCAGCACGGACCGTTCATACTGCTGGTCGTTGGCATATTGCACCAACGCTACCTCGGTAGAATCGCCGAGCCAGGCGCCGTTGCTGTCTTTGGTCACGTCGTTGTTAAGGGCCATCGCCGTCAGCAGAGCACTCTGGTCACCCAAAACCGGCAGAGCGTTCTGGTCCGCTTCGTGGATTTCCTGTACCGTCATCTGGTTGAGCGTCAGCGTACCCGTTTTGTCGGTGCATATATACGTCACCGATCCAAGCGTCTCTACGGCGGGCAGCTTACGAATCAGGGCATTGCTTTGCACTAATCGCCTGGCCCCCAGTGCCAGTGCGATGGTGACCAAAGCGGGCAGGGCTTCGGGAATAGCCGCTACGGCCAGCGAAATCGACACCAGCAGCAAATTCAGCAGCGGTTCGCCCCGAAGCCAACCCACCACAAAGTAGATAATGCATATGACCAGAGCCGCTAGCGACAGGCCCTTACCAAAACTAGCTAACCGCTTCTGGAGGGGGGTGGCCGATTCCTCGGTTTGAATCAGTTTGGCAATGCGTCCCAGTTCAGTGTTCATGCCGGTGGCCACGACGTAGGCTGTAGCCCGGCCATTGGTGACGAATGTACCTTTATAGCCCATATTTAGCCGGTCGCCGAGCGGGTAGTCGCCCGGCACCAACGCATCCGGGTTCTTTTCAACGTTGGTCGATTCACCCGTCAGCGAGGATTCATCCACCTTCAGGGTGTGGGTTTCAATGAAGCGCAAATCCGCCGGTACGACGTTCCCGGCTTCCAGCAGCGCCACGTCGCCGGGTACCAAATCAGACGCGGGGATCTTCATGATCTGTCCGCTCCGCATCACCTTCGCGTGATTGGCTGCCATTTTCTGGAGGGCTTCCATAGCCTGTTCAGCGCGGTATTCCTGAATGAAGCCAACAAGCGCATTGAGCAGCACAATGGCTAAGATGACATAGGTGGATTTTGCCTCCCCAATAACGCCCGAAATGACGGCGGCACCAATTAGAACCAGAATCATGACATCCGTAAACTGATGCAGCAAAATCTGCCACACCGTTTTCTTCTTGGCGTCGGTAATCTTGTTGAGGCCATATTCGGCCAGCCGCTGCCGAGCCGTTGCCGAATCGAGCCCGTCAGCCGTGGATTGAAGTTGGCGGGCCACATCAGCCGTTGCAACTACGTGATACTTCATGCAAAGGACGGTTAAGGTGAACCGGTAGATAAAGATTAAGGAGGCAGGCTAACCGCTGTTTAACGTGTTGCGACGCCTAATCAGATCTTGGTAAACACCAACAGGGAACGCTACCAATGAAGGCAAAACTGGCAGCGTGGCTCGTGAAAAATCGCTGGACAAATCTTGATAGCTGCGGGATAAACATGAGAGTCGCGATGATTCCACCCGTTGAATGCTTTGTTCCGGATTAGCTACTATAATCTGCACACGGAAACCATCTTCGAGACACCCCCTTTGTTCGTTTACGGTAAACTGGCGAATTATCGTCTGCACAAGGGCCGAATCAAACACGGGCTTGGATTGTCCCAGGATGTAAATTAAGTCAACGAAGTGCCTATCCGCCGGGCAACGTCAACGGATTGGTTTAGCTCCGGCTCAAGCTGGTTATAGGCACCAGATTGGCAATGTTACGGTGGACAAATACTTCGCCTGATTTAGTGCCCATAAAATCTTCGGGTTGTGCCCGACTGTCGGAACAGCCAATGTAAAGGTACTCGGGCTGCTGACCGTTGGTCATCCGGTTGAAGTAGTCAGAGTCCTGTCGAAGCTGTTGGGTCACCCAATGGCGGTTGTGATCAAACACACTCTCGTATAATCTCATCGCTTATCAAGTTTAAAG
>DATHAW010000636.1:0-6424 GCA_035296465.1 Spirosoma sp. | reverse complement strand
TGTTCGATTCCAGTTTCGGCTGGCGGTTTGTTAATCCACAGATGCGCGATCTGTATGGCGTCGATGCCATGGGCGTAACGGCCGAGAATCTGGCCGAACTGTACCACATAAGCCGCGAGGATCAGGACCTGTTTGCTTATACATCCCAGCAAAAAACCGCCAGAGCACAGCAGTCGGGTCGACTGGCCCAGGAGATTATGGTGGTCGAGATTCCGGTAAAAAAAGGAAACCCGATGCTCTTTTCACAGGATGAATTCGTAAAGCCGAATACCACGACCGAAGGGCTGGCGGCCCTAAAGCCGGCTTTCAAAAAGGACGGGGGCATAACGGCGCGTAACTTAGCCGGCTTAAATGACGGAGCGGCTGCAATGCTCATCGCCACAGAAGCGGCCATAAACCGCAACGGGTTAAAGCCCAAAGCCTGCATTATCGCTTCGGTCGTTGTTGGCGTAGAACCGCGCATCATGGGCATTGGCCCGGTTCCAGCCACGCAGAAAGTCCTGCAAAAAGCCGGTTTGACGCTGGATGACATGGACGTGATTGAACTCAACGAAGCCTTTGCGGCCCAGTCCTTGGCTTGTATCCGGCAGTTGGGACTGGCCGACAATGATGCCCGCATCAACCCGAATGGGGGAGCCATTGCCCTGGGCCATCCGCTGGGTATATCCGGGACGCGGCTTATACAAACCACCGTGCTTGAATTAGAGCAGCAGAACAAGCGTTACGCCCTGGCTACCTTGTGCGTTGGCGTGGGTATGGGCTATGCGGTTGTGCTGGAGTGGGTATATTGATCGCTGGAAAACAGATGGGACTTTTGGATGCATTGATCCGGCCTTGAATCACTAAACCGCCAATGAATGGGCACTGAAGCTTTCCCGTCGGTTTTATGCCCTGATTTGCAGAGTCGTTCCGCCAGTGTGCTTCAGTTTAATTCGGTGAAAGGTGAGTACCAAGGGCTGGCTACCCCTAAACGGGTAAATGGACGCAAACGGTGAATGGTCGCTGATGCACAGGGCCGCTGGTGAAAATTATATCAGCATCAACAGTAGGTAAGTAAGATTAGCTGCCGATGTTTGTCAAAAAAGAACCTAAAGCGATTTCTCTATGCAGGTAGTCCTAGGCCTTATTTACCACACCATTGGTGGCGTTTTCTCGGGTAGCTTTTACATGCCCTATAACAAGGTCAAAGGCTGGGCCTGGGAAAGCTACTGGATTGTTGGAGGCCTTTTCTCCTGGCTCATTGTACCACCCCTGGCGGCCTACTTAACCATTCCCGATTTTACGAACATCATTGCCTCTGCCGACGCGGGCGTTAAATCCATTACGTTCCTGTTAGGCTTGTTGTGGGGTATTGGCGGGCTAACCTATGGGCTGGGTGTTCGCTATTTAGGCATGTCGCTGGGCAATTCGGTGGTCCTGGGTTTCTGCTCAGCCTTCGGGGCGCTGGTACCCTCCATCTACTATAACTTCAACCCAGCCGAAGGAAAAGTTTCCTTTACCGATATGCTGGGGTCGAGTGGTGGCCAACTGGTGTTGCTGGGCGTACTGGTCTGCATCGTAGGCATTGCAATATCCGGCAAAGCCGGCATGATGAAGGAGGCTGAACTGTCTGAAGTCGAAAAGCAGGCATCCGTCAAAGAGTTTAGTCTGGTAAAGGGCCTGGTTATTGCGGTTATCTCCGGTATTCTAAGCGCCTTTTTCAACTTCGGCATTGAAGCCGGCAAACCCCTGGCCGAACAGGCCGTTGAGCAGGGCAGTAATCCGCTGTTTCAGAATAACGTTACGTATGTGGTGCTGCTGTGGGGCGGGTTGACCACCAACTTCGTGTGGTGTATGTACCTGAACGCCAAAAACAAGACCTTTAGCGACTACATCAATACACAGACCCCGATTACGGCTAACATCCTGTTTGCGGCAACGGCAGGAACCATGTGGTTTCTTCAGTTCTTCTTCTATGGCATGGGCGAGAGTAAGCTGGGCAATGGCGCCAGCTCCTGGATCACCCACATGGCGACCATCATTCTGACGGCTAACCTATGGGGCCTGTATTTAAAGGAATGGTCGGGTGTTTCGGCCACTACGTTCCGCACCTTCGTGGCGGGAATTATTGTGATTCTTATCTCAATCGTGCTGGTAGGTATCGGGAATTCGCTTTGAGAAGAGAAAAGTATTAAAAACGTCAGCTCACTCCGCTCAATCAGAAACCTGTCTTCATGTCACAATCGAATCAGCTAAAAGCTGGCTAAGGGGATTCGTATGGATAGTAATGGGTATATAATGGTGCTGGATGGTCTTTTCTTTTCTCTGCCCAAGTACAGCCTCGGATGGCTCTCATGAATTTGAATGATCGCATATTCAGGCGAGTTATCCCAGTTTGGATTCCGGGATGCCGTGCCACGCCTAAGCCCGGCCCGCTTAATTTTTTGCCTACCCGCCTACCCCATTCTGTTGCCAGATTTTTATTAGCTTCCCTGTCAAACCTCTTTAATCTTTACTTCATGAAAACCGTGTTTTTTGTAGTCCTGTGTTCGATTTGCTTTCCCGGTGCTGCCCAAAAGCCCGTTCGGGTGGCCCTGGCCGGACTAAGCCACGGTCACGTTGGCTGGATTTTTAATCGTCCCGACAAAAAAGATGTCCAGCTGGTGGGGATCTATGAAACCAATCCGGAGTTGGTTGCCCGCTTTATCGATAAATATAAACTCGACAAAAGCTTGTTTTTTACCGATTTGGACAAGATGCTAGTCCAGGTGAAGCCCGATGCGGTTTCAGCGTTTGGTGCCATCAGCGAACACATCTCGGTGGTGAGAGCCTGTGCGCCCAGAAAGATCCATGTGATGGTAGAAAAACCCTTAGCCACCACCCTCGCCGATGCGAACGAAATGCAAACGTTGGCGGGGCAGCATGGCATTCAGGTTTTAACCAACTTTGAAACCTCCTGGTATGCCAGTAACCAACACGTCAATACGCTGGTGGAGCAGGGTAAACTCGGCGATATCCGCAAGGTGATGGTCAATGATGGTCACGAAGGACCCAAGGAAATTGGGGTCAGCAATGAGTTTTTTGCTATTCTGACCGATCCGGCAAAAAATGGGGCGGGGGCATTGATGGATTTCGGGTGCTACGGGGCGAATCTGATGACTTGGCTTATGAAAGGAAAGCGTCCCACTTCCGTTACGGCCATCACGCACCAGAACAAACCCGCTATTTATTCCCGGGTAGACGACGAAGCGACGATAGTGTTGCAGTACCCCCAGGCGCAGTGCATCATCCAGGGGTCATGGAACTGGTCTTTCGCCCGCAAAGACATGGAAGTCTACGGCAACAAAGGCTATGCCATTGCCGTAAATCCAACCACCATTCGGCAACGGCTTGACAAGAAATCGCCCGAAGAAACCATTAAGATTGACCCCAGACCGGCGCCCTTCACAGACCCCTTTTCGGTGTTGGCGGAGGTGGTCAGCGGCCGGATGCAATTAGATAGAAACGATTTGTACGGGCTTCCTGTCAATGTTACCGTGGTAGAGATTCTGACTGCTGCTCAGGAGTCGGCCCGGCTGGGTAAGACGGTTCTGTTGCCGTGATTATAACGGTAAAATAAATCTCATCCGGCTACCCGGGGCAGAAAGGGGTGGTTACCCATGGCACATTCCGGACAATGCGGTGTAATACGGGAACCGCCCGGTGGCCCGGTTTGGTAATTGCAGCCATACCTGCTGTACACACCAGCCAGCAAGCTCTGTAATCAATCACGTCATCCTACCGCTTCCGGCTTCTGGGGTGGAACTCCCGAAGCGTTTGCTGCAGATAGTCTCGGTCAAGGTGGGTGTATATTTCGGTGGTCGTGATGGACTCGTGGCCCAGCATCTGCTGCACAGCCCGCAGGTCGGCCCCACCCTCGATGAGGTGAGTGGCAAATGAGTGACGGAAGGTGTGTGGGCTAATTACTTTTTTGATACCTGCCTCAGCCGCCAGTTTTTTAATGGTCGTGAATACCGTGATGCGGGAAAGCTGACTGCCGCGCAGGTTCAGGAAAATCGTATCTTCTTCGCCCTTCTGAACAGGCAGCGTAGCGCGAACGTGATCAAGGTAAAGCCGTGTGTAGTGCATGGCGTCCTGTCCAATAGGTACGAGCCGTACTTTGTCTCCTTTACCGAGCACCCGGATAAAACCAGCGTCGAAATAGCAGTTGGTGAGCCGCAGCCCCAGCAGTTCAGATACACGCAGTCCCGAACTATAGAGCACCTCCAGAATGGCCCGGTCGCGGGTGCCACCCGGCGTAGAGAGGTCAATAACGGCGAGCATAGCTTCGATTTCGGGAAAACTCAATGTGTCAGGCAGTTTGCGGCCCAGTTTGGGCGGTTCGAGTAACTGCGACGGGTCGTGCTGAATCAGGTTTTCGAGCACCAGGTACTTAAAGAACGACTTCAATCCCGACAGCATTCTGGCCTGGCTGTTGGCCGACAGCCCCAACTCGCCCAAATACGTCAGAAAATTCACCAGGTGCTTTTCCGACACCTGCACCAGCGATAGTGCGGGGTCGGTCAGCAGGACGAACTCATGGAGTTTTTCGGCGTCGTGCAGGTAAGCCTCCACCGAGTTTTCGGCCAGCGACCGTTCTAGTTTGAGGTAGTTCTTAAAGGCATTTATATAACTTTGCCACATACGTATGAAACAGATTCTGATTATCAACGGCCCTAACCTGAACCTGCTGGGCAAGCGCGAACCAGCTATTTATGGAAATCGATCGTTTGTCGATTACCTAAAAACCATTGAAGCGCTGTTTCCCGAGGTGCAACTACGGTATTTTCAGTCGAATCATGAGGGTGAACTACTCGATAAGATTCATGAACTTGGTTTTGAGGTCGATGGCATCGTTATAAATGCTGGTGCACTAACCCATACATCCATTGCGCTGGCCGATGCGCTGTCGGCGGTGACTGCCCCGTCAGTGGAGGTGCACATCTCCAACGTACACGCCCGCGAAGCTTTTCGCCACCATAGCTACCTGTCAGCTAAATGCAAAGGCGTTATCGTGGGGCTGGGCCTGACTGGCTATGAGTTGGCAGTACGGTATTTAATGATGAATGATGAATGATTAATGCGGTAAGGTGTATAATTCATCATTCATGGTTACCTTCTACCCCGGTCCGTCGAAAGTATACCCGCAGGTGGCCGACTATGCGGCAGAAGCTGTGCATTCGGGATTTGTGAGCCTGAACCACCGCAGTACGGGGTTTATGGAGGTAATCCAGGAAACTGTGCGGCTGCTACACGAAAAGCTGGCTATTCCGCCTGACTACTACGTAGCGTTTGTGTCGTCGGCAACGGAGTGCTGGGAAATTGTGGCGCAGTCATTGACGGCCGAAACCAGTTTACATCCGTATAGCGGGGCCTTCGGCAAAAAATGGGCGGAGTATGCTTACCGAATCAAACCGCCGGTGAACCTGAGCGAGGCCGATGTCCTGTGCCTGGTGCAAAACGAAACGTCCAACGGTACGCAGGTCAGCATGGCCTCACTGGCGCAGTTTAGGCGGGAGTTTTCGGGCCTGGTGGCTGTTGATGCGGTCTCCTCAATGGCGGGCATCGCGCTGGACTGGTCGCAGGCCGATGTCTGGTTTGCGTCGGTACAGAAATGCTTCGGACTGCCGGCGGGGCTGGCGGTGCTGATCTATTCGCCCGCTGCGCTGCGTCGGGCCGAAACCATCGGCGAAAGGGCGTATTACAACAGCCTCCTGTTTATCCACGAAAACTTCGCCCGTTCCCAGACACCCTATACGCCCAATAGTTTAGGCATCTACCTCCTCATGCGCGTCTTGCAACATGTGCCACCCATTGCCATTATCGACACCATAACCAAAAAACGGGCGACTGACTGGTATGCTTTTCTGTCCGAATGGTCCAATTCTCAGGCCGGCAGCGGGTTCAGCCTACTCATCGATGATCCGGCAATCCGGTCCGATACCGTAATCGCTGTGGGTGGTTCGGAAGCGCGCATAAAGGAGATAAAAACGGCTGCCCAACAGACCGGTATTTTGCTCGGCAATGGCTATGGCGAGTGGAAAAATACTACGTTCCGTATTGCCAACTTCCCGGCCATCAATGATGAGGAGATTAACCAGCTCCGTCAGTTTTTGGCGGCTTTCCGGTAGGTTTGCCTTAAGTCATTCCGTTTTTACCCCAATCGTTTCGGTTACATTCAACCTGTTTTCGTTATTGACGTAACTCGTTGCGGCCGGTACGTCTTGCGCATGAGATCGGTCGGTAGGTTCGGTGGTTTTACTCCTTTGCTCTCTATGAAATCTCTCCTGACCGGCCTGCTTGTTGCGGTTATCATCGGGCTGATGGCTAGTGAACCGGCAATGGCTCAGTCTAAGACTGCTGAAGAAACCGTTACGTATGGCCCCGATTCGCAGCGGCAAGCTGG
>DATHAW010000635.1:0-5645 GCA_035296465.1 Spirosoma sp. | reverse complement strand
GTAGATTCAATAGCCTGCCCTTTGCTAATGAAGGTTGCTAAAATCAAAATACAAGCGAGTTTTATTCGTAGTCGTTGCATTTCCATTATCAGTCTATGGTCATTTAGTAGCTACAACAAACCGCAATAGCCCTCTCTCGGTATAAGCAGAAGCGAAACTCACAGTTGACGCCAGCCAGGTTAAACAAAGCAGCATGTTGGCTATGGTTACACTTGAGTTAGAGACGCGATTTCATAGGGCAAGTGCTTTTCAGTAACTTGCCATAAAAGTGGATGATGAATTGGCGCGTGTAAAATAGCTTCTGTACGAACAGCCCTTTTCTTCCGGTTAACTGTATCAAAATGAGGGTAGCCCGTATTCGCGCAGTGACATTCCGGTACGGTGGTTGACCCAGACAGGAACTCAGTTAGGCGTTATTCAGGAATAAGCTGGGATGATGTTAGTGATCTTTACTAAGTCAGTCTAGCTATTGATTCTATTAAGCGTATCCAGTATGCATAAAGTGACTACGTTACTACGAGTACTGCTGGGTTCAGTTGCCCTACTGGTTCTCGCTGGCCTGATAGTTAATACAGTTGAGCCTGGTACGGACTGGCCCGAGTACAATGGCGATGGCGGGCGGAGCCATTATTCGCTATTGGCTCAGATTACGCCCGATAACGTACACCATTTGCAGGTGGCCTGGACCTACGCATCTGGCGGGGTCGATACGGTTGGCAACCGAACCCAAATGCAGTGCAATCCTATTGTAATAGAAGGCATTCTGTACGGCGTTTCGGCCAACACACAGGCGTTTGCTTTGCAGGCGGCAACCGGAAAGGAACTCTGGAAAACCAACATTCCTGATACTGATGGCACCACAAGTCGGGGTGTTACGTATTGGTCAGAGGGTTCGGATAAGCGAATCTTCTTCGGGGCGGGCAACTTCGTGTACGCTCTCAACCCTATGTCTGGCGAACTAGTCCGGGAATTTGGACAGAACGGGCGAATCGATTTGCTGGATGGCATTACCCGGCCCGGTGCTGATCAGTACGTCCGGTCTAACACGCCAAACACCATTTACAAAAATCTGCTTATTGTTGGCGCCCGGGTGTCGGAAGGCGAAACAGCTTTGCTGGGTGATGTGAGGGCCTACGATGTTGTATCGGGCCGCAAAGTCTGGACATTTCATACCATTCCCCAACCTGGTGAACCAGGGTATGCAACCTGGTCACCGGCCAATCCGCGTCAGCGGTTGGGCGGGGCCAATGCCTGGGCGGGCATGGCCATTGACCGGCAACGTGGCATTGTTTACATTCCGACCGGGTCGGCTGCGTTTGATTTTTACGGAGGAAACCGAAAAGGCAATAACCTTTATGCTAATTGTCTGCTGGCCCTGGATGCGGCCACGGGCAAACGGCTCTGGCATTTTCAGTTCGTTCATCACGACATCTGGGACCGCGACCCGCCTGCTCCGCCTAACCTGCTGACCGTTGTTCAGGCCGGAAAACGAATTGATGCGGTCGCTCAGATTACCAAGCAGGGTCACGTTTTTGTCTTTGATCGGGTTACCGGCAAGCCGCTGTTTCCCATTGTCGAGAAAGCATTTCCAACTGATGGTGTGGCGGGCGAACAACCCAGCCGGACGCAGCCCATTCCGCTAAAACCAGCGCCATTTACGCTTCAGACATTTACCGAAAAAGACGTTAATCCGTGGGCGAGTAACCGGGAGGATATTGTTGCAACGCTACGAAAAGTCCGTACGGGTAGTGCATACATTCCGCTTAACTCGGCTATGACAATTTTCTTTCCTGGAACCGATGGCGGAGCGCAATGGGGTGGGGCAGCTACCGATCCGGAAGGCATACTCTACGTACCAGCCAAACAAAACCCGTGCTTTTCGACTCTGATACCCAAAGAGCAACCAGCAACAGGAAAGGCTTCCGTTACAGGAGCGCACTTATACGCTCAGCATTGTAGGGGCTGCCACGGTGCCGATAGGCGGGGTAACCACGACGGCTCATACCCATCGCTTGTGGGCGCAGACACCCGGCTCTCGACGGATGCCATTCATCAGGTTATGGCCAAAGGGCGTGGGATGATGCCTTCCTTTTCGCACCTGCCCGAAGCCCAACGCAAAGCCATCGTTGACTTCGTGCTGAACAAAGCTACCTCGTCCCAAGCAGTTGCTGCTCAAAAAAGAGGTTTGCCTTATCAGCATACGGGCTATAATCGCTGGTACGACAGCAATGGTTATCCAGTGAGTGCGCCCCCTTGGGGTACGCTAACAGCCATTGACCTAAACACGGGAGAGCATCAATGGCAAGTGCCCCTGGGAGAATACCCTGAATTGACGGCAAGAGGCATCCCTTTAACCGGAACCGACAATTATGGTGGCCCACTGGTCACAGGAAGTGGTTTGCTGTTCATTGCTGCCAGCAAAGACGGACAACTACGCGCCATAAATAAGAAGACGGGCAAAACCATCTGGCAGTCACGTCTACCGGCTGCCGGTTTTGCTACACCGGCCACCTATTCAGTGGCGGGCAGGCAGTATGTCGTCATTGCCTGTGGGGGTGGCAAACTTGGCCGCAAATCAGGAGATCGTTACGTAGCCTATGCGTTAGCTCCATAGAATCCATTACAATTGCCTGTATAAAATTAATACGAGTGCGTCAGAAAAGATGAGATGCCAGCCAACTTCACCCAGCAGATATTTATTTTTAAATAAACCTCTTCTCTACACAGAGTTTGGCGCCGTGGCCGCAAACCAAAGGTGTTACCTACAGCCGCGCTGGAGTCTGAAGGTGTCTTTTTGCTGAGGTGACTGTTTTAGCACACACTATTTATAAATCATCTACTTGTAGCATAAACGTGACAGGTCGAAGAATTGCCCTGCTTGTCTCATTGTGCCATACCTCTAAACACTCCAATCAATGGGTTCAAATCCGCCATGTTTACAAACTTATGCACGCCCATATGCTATTGGCATCCTGATCATGTGCCTGCTGGTCAACCGGGCAACTGCACAACATCACTTTCATCAAGTACGACCGCGCATTGTAGTTACGGCTGATCCGGAACTCGATGACAATAACTCCCTTATCCGGTTTTTGCTCTACAGCAGCGACCTGGATATCGAAGGGCTCATCTATGCCAGTAGTCAATTTCACTGGAAAGGCGATGGGAAAGGAACCAAGTGGTTTGTTCCCGGAAGGGAATACGCCCGGTTTGGATTAAATCTCTGTCCCTGTGAATCGTGGCGGTGGGCCAAAGACGAACGCTTTATCCATGAGGCCGTTGAAGCCTATGCGAAAGTATATCCGAACCTGAAGGTGCATAACCTCAACTATCCCCAACCGGCAGCACTAAAGTCAAAAATTAGGTACGGCAACATTGAATTCGACGGGAATATATCCAAAGATTCACCGGGTTCAGACCTGATCAGGGCGCTGATACTGGATGATAAGCCGGGACCCTTGTTTATTACCGCCTGGGGCGGACAGAGCACGATTGCCCGGGCACTCAAATCCATTCAGGATAAATACGAGTACACTACGGAATGGGAAGCAATCAGAAAGAAAGTGTCGCGAAAAGTAGTGCTGTTGCCTTCCGGTGATCAGGACGATACGTATGCAACCTACATCAAACCCAATTGGCCGGCTATTGAGTACCGGCAATTCAGTGGTGGTCCAAATTATGGATATGGGGCGCAGCTGGGCGCCAAGCCGGAGAATGCCCCTTATCTGACCGCATCCTGGCTGAGGCAAAATGTCCTGGATCGTGGCCCGTTAGGTGGCAAGTACCGCGTTTGGGGGGATGGAAAACAGATGGTCAAAGGCGACAGGCTGGATTATTTTGGCCTGTCAGGCTATAGCAATGATGAGCTCAGGAAAATGGGGTATGTGGTCTGGATGCCTGTGCAGGAAAAAGGCTCCTGGCTGGGAGAAGGCGACGACCACACCTTTATGAACATGCTGGGAAATGGCCTGCGGGCCTATGAACGAGGTTCGTATGGTGGCTGGGGTGGCCGTGAGGTAGGTGGCGTAGGAGCAATTGGTTTTTCTTTCTCTGCCTCCCAGGATACCAGTGCCACCGCCATGGCAAGTTCACTAAGCACCTTAAATAACCAGTTAACTAAACGTGAAAAGGAATTGACCTACCCTAATTTCTTCCCGCCCGCACAGCGCGATTTTGCGGCCCGTCTTAACTGGTCGGTAACGCCTACGTATGCCAATGCCAATCATGGACCGGTTGTAACCATTGAAGGTCCGTTAACGGTATTAGCCGCTGCCGGAGAAAAAATACGTTTAAATGGAGCGGTTACCGATCCGGATGGAAATGCCGTTTCCATCAACTGGTGGCAATTCCGGGTGGGGAGCTATCCTAACGAAGTCGTAATCCTCAAGGCTAATTCGGCTCAGACCGAAGTTCTTATCCCCAAAGATGCCGTGGCCGGCCAAACGATTCATTTGATTCTCGAAGCCACCGACAATGGAACGCCCTCGCTCACCCGCTACCAGCGAATCATTATTACGGTAAAGAACAATTAAGTAAGCACCTCTCATATGCAACAGGTTGAGCCGCAGTGGGCGATACACGCGGAAATGACCCGTATGTAGGTTGCAATTAAAACACTCGCTTTCTCACAAAAAATGCCATCCATATTTGGGTGGCATTTTTTGTGAGAAACTCTTACTAATTAGTTTTCCGGTTTAAGGGTTTTCTGCTGGTATGGGTGCTGGTGCGGGTTTTTGGGCCGGTCGTGGAGCAGTCGGTGGTGTCACTCGTACATTGGGCCGTACCGGCGCAACAGGTGGTGCGGGAGGAGCAACCAACCCACGTAACCGGGCAGGTGTTGGTTCTTTTGGAGGGCGGGGTACACGTGGCTGGCGGGGAGGGGTAAGCAGTGTAGCTCCCCGGAGAGGTTCTAACCGATTCCTGTGAAGCCTCATATCACGAACTTGTCGATCTAACAGCCGCTTTTGCATATTCAGGTTTTCGTTAAGTTTCAGATTCATATTATGGTTCCGGCTCATGAAGCCCGCCCCAGCCAGGTGCCCGCTGTGTTTGTCAATCTGATCAGCTAGCCTATTCATCAGTTCCTCAAGTTGCTCAGCCTCCTTTTCCAGTTTTTCCAGCGGTTGCCTGGCAGCCTCCTGTCTGGCATTAGTCGCTTCAAATTGCTTATTCAGTTCTTCCAGGCTACCTTCCAGCTTTTTGATTTCCGGTTCAAGAGCGGCTAATTGCTTCTCAACGTCAGCCTGACTCAATTTTTGCTTGCTATCACTATGTAACAGGCGCTGGTGTTTTTCAATCAGGGCATCACGCTGCTCCATGAGTTTATTTTTCCGCCATTCCAGCGTTTCGCTACTCCGTTCAATTTCCTCAATTGGAAATCTGAATTTTTCCATCTGAAGTCGTAGGGCCTGCATCTGTCGCGATTGTTGCTCCATGAGCCTGCTTAGGCTATCCATCTGCCGCTCGTGAAAAGCCTCTTGCGGATTTAATGAGTCGGGAGCGGTGTTAACTTGCCCTACAGATGCCATAGCGTCGCCAATCAGGGTATTGTAATCTATTTTTTCCACTTCCTTTAACACATTATCCACATTAACGGGGAACGTGCCGGCTGCATTGGCTGCGTCCAGGCCCGTTTTTATAATCGT
>DATHAW010000634.1:0-12095 GCA_035296465.1 Spirosoma sp. | reverse complement strand
TGATTAACCTGGGTAACATCTATGCCAAAGCGGGCAAACAGGCAGCGGCCCTGCGCTATTACCGCTTGAGTTTACCCTATCTCAGTGAACAGGAAGATGACGAGGGGTTGTGCGAAGCCTTTCTGGGCATGGCCACCCTGTTTGAGAAGCAGAGTACACCCGATTCGAGCCGCTACTACGCCCAACGCGCGCTGACCATCGCCCGCAAGGCCGGCTTTGTCGCCTGGGTGATGAAGGCCAGCCTGTTTCTGACCCGCCACTATACCGCTACCCGCCAGCTAGACAGTGCCTTTGCCTACCAGAGCCAGGCCCTGGTGGCCAAAGACAGCCTCTTCAGCCAGGAAAAACAAAACGAGTTCCAGCGGCTCAGCTTTGCCGAAACCCAGCGCCAGCAGGAGCTTGAAGATGCCCGAGAGCAGGCCCGAACCGAGCTGACGTTTAAGCTGCTGGTGGGGGGGCTGCTTGCCCTGCTGACGGTGGCCTTTCTGCTCTACCGCAACAACCGCCAGAAGCAGCGGGCCAACCGCCTGCTGCAGGAGCAGAAACAGGAAATTGACCAAAAAGCCGCCGAGCTGTTGGTGCAAAAAGAAAGTCTGCAGCAAGCCTACACCAACGTGGAGCAACTGGGCCAGATTGGCCGCAAGATCACTGCCTCGCTCTCGGTGGAGAACATCATCGGCACCGTCTACAGCAACGTCAATACGCTGATGGATGCGGCCGTGTTTGGCATTGGTATTTACAATCCGAGTCGCCAGCGCATCGACTTTCCGGCTACCTACGAGCTGGGGCAGGTGCTGCCTTTTTATGCCAATGCTCTTACCGATGCCAATCGCTTTGCCGTGCTGTGTTTCACCCAGCGCCGGGAGATCATTCTGGGTCACCTCCACCAGGATCACCAGGCCTTCATCCAGCAGGTACCTACCCCCCATGAGGGTCGGCAGGCAGTCTCGCTGATCTACCTGCCCCTGCTGATGAAGGAGAAAATCCTGGGTGTGATCACGGTGCAGAGTTTTGACCAGAAAGCCTACTCAGACTATCACCTGTTTATGCTCCGCACCATTGCTATCTACACGGCCATTGCTCTGGAAAATGCGGAGTCCTTCGAGGCCCTGGGCCAAACGGTTCAACGGTTGCAAGACACCCAAAGCCAGCTTATCCAGAAAGAAAAGATGGCGAGTCTGGGTGAGCTAACGGCAGGTATCGCCCACGAGATTCAGAACCCCCTCAACTTCGTCACTAACTTCTCGGAAGTGAGCACCGAGTTGGTAACCGAACTCGAAGAGGAACAGCACAAACCTAACCGAGATACCGAACTGGAAGCCGAACTGCTGGGAGATTTAAAGCAGAACCTGCAAAAGATCACCCACCACGGCGGGCGGGCTTCGGCTATCGTCAAGGGGATGCTCGAACACTCCCGCACCGGCACCGGCGAGAAGCAGCCCACCAACCTCAACGCCTTGGCCGATGAATACCTCAAGATTGCCTACCACGGCCTGCGGGCCAAAGACAAAGACTTTAACGCCGAACTAAAAACGAATTTTGGGATTGGGTTAGGGCTCACCGAGGTGGTGCCTCAGGAGATTGGGCGGGTGTTGTTGAATTTGTACAACAACGCTTTCTACGCCGTCAACGAAAAGCAGACAACCGCCCCGACTGGCTATCAACCAACGGTGAGTGTTACCACCGCCCGGGTTAATGGCCATATCCAAATCCGGGTAGGCGATAACGGTATGGGCATCCCTGAATCGGTCAAAGCCAAGATCTTCCAGCCCTTCTTTACCACCAAGCCAACTGGTGAAGGCACGGGCTTAGGCTTATCGCTGTCGTATGATATTGTGACCAAAGGGCATGGTGGGTCCTTGCTGGTCCAAAGCCAGGAAGGAGAAGGCACTACGTTTTTGATTCAATTGCCGACCACTAAGGCTCTGTAATGGTGCCTACCTGGGATTAGCTTTCTGTATCATATGATTCGCATCTACTTTAACTTGATACCTCAGTTTTATCGTACTAGTAGGGTTATTTTGAAGCAAGTTGCTACCTTGGAAATATACTATCTATTTCATGGGTTTTTATACGCCTATTAAATTCTTTTTATTGGTTTAGTGCAAATAGCAGATCAACCCAAAATCGCTAAGAAAACTTTCGTTTAAATGAAACGAGTTCAACGGTTCGTAAGTCGCATAAATAAGCGACACAATAAGGAACTAGTCAGTCCCGCAATCGGATCGCCGACCCAGGACAAGGGGTGCCAGGTAAACCGTTTCAGGCACAAATGCGAACCCGCGCCAGGAAAATATCCGACCGCTTACACTGACGCTGCATTTCAGCCAACACCCAGTCAATCGCTTCATCAGGAACAAAGAAATCTTCGTTCAAGGCGGATATGGTGTTTCATCCCATCAAGGACATCAAAAACGACTCGGATCGTGCGTTTCTAATTATTAATTAAGTTTAGACTGTTAGCACCCCGATTAAGAGCCGACCATCAACGCATCCAGGCGGTAAACGAGCAAGCATTGATTGGGCTTTTTGTGGCTGGCCCTTCGTGTTGACCCAAAAGTATGATCTATATACTACAATTATGGTATATATAGCAAAATAATATCATAGAGGCAGTTGGCACGTTTAATGTAAATTATAAAATTAGTTAATCGTGATAACCTTTACTTATCGCGAGTAATCCTATCTTTGGCAAAATATCCCCTTGTTGACAAAATCGCTTGTCGATGGCGGGCCCTACATTCCCGTTTTCCCTTTCCTGCTCATGAGCCAACCGGAAACCAATCCGACTTCCCTTACGACTAGTCCCACCCGGCAACCAGCGCGCTTGCTTCAAGTGGATGAGGCAATTCACCAGGAAGCCCGCGAGTACCTGAAGGCTGGACTTCAGGGGGCGGCCAATACCCACCGGGCTTATACCGCGGATCTTCGCCAATACGGGGCCTGGTGCCAGGAGAACCAGTATGAACCAGTACCCCTTTCTGCGGTAGCGCTGGTCGAGTACGTCACCTTCCTGGGACGCACGCGCAGCTTCTTTACGATTCAGCGACATCTGGCCAGTATCGCCAAATACCACCGACAGCATGGGGTCGAATCGCCCACCACGGACGAGCAGTTCAAGGTATTCATGAAGGGCTTCAAACTCAAAAAGACGGTACGCCAGAAACAGGCTCCCGATTTTTCGGTCAGGCAACTCCGCCAGGCCCTGGACACCCTGCCCCATACCCCAACCGGATTACGCAACCGGGCGATTTTACTGCTGGGGTTTACGGGTGCTTTTCGACGCAGTGAATTAGCCCAATTAGATGTCAATCACATCCTGATTGATGAGGCGGGAATGGTCATTCGACTGGATCGCTCGAAAAACAATCAATATGGGGAGGTCGAAGAAAAGGCGGTTTCGTATGCCAACGAATCTGACTACTGCCCCATCGAGGCGATTCATCAATGGCTGGCCCTCCTGGGTCGGAATCAGGGCCCCTTATTTATCAGAATCCGAAAAGGGGAACGAGTGACCCAGGATCGGCTTTCCGACGAGTGGATCAACATACTTGTCCAGCAGCACCTGGGTGAAAACTATACGGCCCACTCCCTGCGGGCCAGTTTCGTGACGATTGCCAAAGCCAACGGGGCCGATGATGTAGAAGTGATGAACCAAACCAAGCATCGCACCACGACCATGATCCAGCGCTATGACCGAAGGCGTAACATCCGTAAACATAATGCGTCGGGTAAACTGGGGCTTTAACAGACGGGTTGGTCGTTGGCAAGTTTATAGCCATGAGTCAGTACGGGTTAACTGCGCATCCCATTTTAGGGACGCTCGTTATTAATACGGGATAACCCTGTCCATCCCTATTTTTACGCTCACCGCTCATGTTAGTTGCCGTTGGCGCTTTGTTAGCGTGATCAATTGGATTACTTGGTTGGCACGCTCGACCCAGGGAATTAACCCCGTGGCCTGCCATCATGACACCCAAACCAGCGTAAGGGCTGGAGTAGAAAATTGCCGACAGTAAACCCGCACGCCGTCCGTGGGATCTACCGGTATGGTTAATCGTGAACAATACGCATAATGCGTAACCGATTGCGTTGCCGCAGTGTGAGTCCGATCTCATTCAGGGATTGGGTGAATGCCCGTAGCTGTCTACCCTTTAGCTTGTTAGCGCCCGTAAGTGCATCATAGGACTTCTGGAGTTTGGTTGTCATGGCGTTTTGCGGTGTTAGTGGCTATCCAAACATACAGCTAATTCAGCGATAAGCCGGTTGGCAAGAATTTTAGCTCAAACCAGGGAGCGTATTTTCGTTGTTTTGTGATTTAAGTAAGTAACTTTGGTTATAATGCACTACCCTGCTATACCCCTCCCGGGTATTGAATAGGGGCAACTAAAGCAGCACAACCTTAGCGCCCAGACTAAACCATTTGTTTTCCCAGTCCCGGTTGCATGGAAACTAAAAAATAAGAGGCATGGCAGCGCATACAACCATGTTGAATGCCGCTTATGATGCTGTTTACCTTACTACTGCAATCACACGATTTTACTGAATGCCCAGCGGTCCGCCGCGGCTTAATCCTTGAGCATCCGCGACGGACCTATATTGAAAACGTGTTCATTCCAGTCCGGTTAAATAGTATTAATATGAGCGACGAAAAAGGCAATGGTGACCGAGAGATTCAAGCGAATCGCCATCTAAGGGAGTGGAATGACAATCTAGCGCTTGAAAGAAAACATCACTATGATTTGACGGGAAAACATAAACAGGAACGTAAGCTCTTATTCTTGAAGGTGATCCGAGTTGAGAGCGAATTATCCGTTAAAAACCGGCAAGCAGAGGAACTTCAAGCATTGGCTTCTCAGCAGAGTGAAACCCGGCTAGTCCTTCAAAAGCGCCATCTCCAGGAAAAGGCCCTCTATAATCTGGGCTCAGGGATATAATTTACCCTTTATTAGGCAAGCCCGGAGTGTTAAATCCACTGGTTAAGGTCGTTTAGCGATCATGTCAGGTGTTTGATAAACACCATCAATTCCTGCCACTGCCTTTGCCAGTAGGGCAGGGAGGGTGACTGGGGTGGACTTTCCTCTCGCTTTTGAGCAAACAGCTCGCGGTAATAGTCGGCGGGAGGATAGACTTTTGGGGCTCCATTTTGTCCGGCTGCTTCCACCGAGGCCTTCCTGAACCTTTCCACTCTTTCCTGACGAAACAGATCGGGCTGGGTGGCCGACAGGAGGGCCGGCACCGCCTGGGTTGGTCTTTGTAGACTTTTGATAAACTCGCAAAAGTCCTGCCACTGCGCGTAGTTCATTGCCCAGGGTTCACCCGTGCGGCCGAGCTCGTTGACGTGCTGGAGCGTAACCGATAAATCGGTCAGGTTGTGGACAAAGTCAACGTCTCCGTTTTTACTTACGGAGTTAGCTAAGGTTTTCCACCGGGGTGTGTTTTCCATCCGGCTAAGGTAGTTTAATTGAGCAAACTAAGTAGTGCTGACCGCTATCCCTTGCGCAAAGAGTAGAACTGATTGCCAATGAAACGGTCAGCGCTACTACAGGGAACGATTTAGTCCTCTTACTCTCAGCGATTTATGCTGATCCTGCGATAATCAGTTTACCTTTAGATAATGTGTTTCGCTGAAACTCCCTTCTCCGTCTCAATCGGTTGAACGGGTGGGCATAGTTTAACGACCAGGCTTACGTTTTGCTTTAATTGAAAAGAAAAAGACAACCAAAACGCCGGCGATTGTCAACTAGTTTTTAGCAAATGCGCACTGCTGGTCGTGGTCTTGGTCTGGCCTACATCATCAAAGTAGCGGTAAGTGCAGTACCAGTAACGGTACAAGTGGTGTACGTGGTCAGCCCGGCACTTTTGTCCGCTTTCACCTGACGACGTACATCAGACGTTTTATCTCCAACACATCCTCGACCGGGCTACCGACTACAACAGCCTGGCGCAAGAACTCACCGGCCGAATGATTGCCCACACGCTGCTGTTGCACCATAACCTGGCCTCGGCCCTGTTCGTGGATGATCTGATCCGTCATTTTGAGGCCAACGGCTGGGAGGTGGTCAACGCCTCGGCGGCTTACCAGGAACCGATCTACAAACGCGTCCCTAAGACCTTACCCGCCGGTGAAAGTTTGATCTGGAGCCTGGCCAAGGAGAGTGGGCGCTATGCTGACCAACTTCGCTATCCAGCCGAGGATAGTGGCTATGAAGAGGCCCAGATGAACCGGCTGGGCCTGTAGCCTTCGCCCGACGCGTTAGTTGTTACCGACTATCCATGTGTCACCTTGCTGGTGATGCTATTCGCTTCTTAATGACTTTACTGGGTTCATCAGCGCGGCCTTGATGCTCTGGAAACTGACCGTCAGCAGGGCGATCAGAATAGCCACTACACCCGCCATGACAAATACCCACCATTCGAGGCCAACCTTGTACTCAAAATTCTGCATCCACTGACTCATCGAATACCAGGCCAGCGGAGAGGCAATCACGATGGCGATAACCACTAGCTTCAAAAAGTCGGTCGAGAGCAAGGCAACCACACTGGCAATCGACGCGCCCAACACTTTACGGACGCCAATCTCTTTCGTACGTTGCTCAGCGGTAAAGGCCGATAAACCAAATAACCCCAGGCAGGAAATGAATATGGCCAGAAAGGCAAAGTAGTTGGCCAGACTCCCGACAACCGTCTCGCTTTTGTAGAGATTAGTGTATTCCTGGTCAGCAAAACGGTAGGCGAATGGAAACTTTGGATTCATTCGCTTCCATAACGTTTCCATAGAGGCCAGGGCCTGTTGCGTTTGGCCGGGCTGTGTGCGAATCATGAAATTCTGCGTACCCGGATCCGTGCTTAGTCGAAGAATCAAGGGTGTAATGGGCGTATGCAGCGACTGGAAGTGGAAATTTTCAATCACGCCAATGATCTTGCCCGGCTTCCCCCACATCGTCAGTGGCTGGCCGACGGGATTCTGGTAGCCAATGCGCTTAACGGCTGTCTGGTTGATGAGGTAATTAGCCGTGTCGGTGCTAAAGGCGGGCGAAAAGTCGCGCCCGGTTATCTTTAGTTTCATCGTTTTGGCAAGGTCATAGCCAACCGATGTCTGTGTAAACTCAATATTGACATTCGGGTCTTTGCCCGGCCAATTGACCCCCCCTGTACTGCTGCCGATGTTGTGGGGCGCTTCCATGATGGATGACACCGACAGCACACCGGGCATGCGGAGCAATTCGTCACGGAACGTTTTATACGCCGACTGTGTCGCAAGTTCGCCTTCTACCGGTACGTACAGCAGGTTTTCGCGGTCGTAGCCGAGGTTTTTTGTCTGGATAAAATTCACTTGTCGATAGACCACGATGGTTCCGGCAATGAGTAGCGTCGACAGCATAAACTGGAAAACCACCAGCCCCTGCCGGAATAGCCGTGCACCCGAGCCAAATTTAAGTGAGCCTTTTAAGACGCGCACCGGATTCAACGAAGACAGGAACAGGGCCGGATAACTACCCGCCAACAGACCCGTTACAACGGTGATGCCGCCCAACATCAGCCAGAACCGGACGTCGATAAACTGTAAATGAATATGCTTGCCGGTTAAGGAGTTGAAGGCTGGTAAGAGGAAGTAGATGAAGCCGAGCGCAAGCAACAGCGCCAGCGAGGTAAGCAACAGCGCTTCGCCAATGAACTGCCCAACTAGCAAACTTCGCCCGGCACCAACCACCTTCCGAACGCCAACCTCGCGCGCTCGTTTGACGGATCTGGCGGTGGCTAAATTCATGAAGTTGATGCTGGCAATCAGTAACAGAAAAGCCGCTACGATGCCGAACAAGCGCACGTATTCGATGCGGCCACCGTCCTGCTGACCGTTCTTAAAGTTTGAATATAAGTAAGCGTCCGGAACGGCGTGCAGAAAGAGTTCCACGTCTAACGTGCGGCCGATGTCCTTGTTGTACTTCCGTAGAAACGGCTTAAGTTTAGTCTCCAGGGCCGCTATATTCGCATCCGGGCGAACCTGAATGCGGGTGTGTGGTCCATTGTTGTTCCAGTCAGTCATCCACGGATTCCGCTTCTTACAATCCTCCCAGTTGAGCAGAAAATCGTATTGGTCGGAAGAGTTAGCGGGCAGGTTCTCAAAAATAGCCGTAACCTGATAGTCCGTTTTGTTATCAATGCGAATGCTTTTGCCAAGGGCGGTCGTGGGTTCGCCAAAGTAAAACTCGGCCACTTTACGCGAGATAGCTAAGCTGTTTGGTGTGTTGAGCGCTGATGCGGGTGTACCAGCCAGGAGCGGGATGCTGAACATTTTGAACCAGTCGGCACCGGCCCAGTGTCCGCTTTCTTTATTAATTCGGTTGCCCACTGTAAAGGTCATGCGGGCATCCCAACCGGTATACCCAGCGGCATGAACAACCTCGGGGAACTGCTTCTTCAGTTCGTCGGCGAGCATACCCGGCGTAAAACGGCCGGTCTCAACTTTGCCGTCGAACATCTGTCGCTGCATGACATGGTACAACTGGCGGCCACTGGCGTGGTAATTATCGACGCTCAGCTCGTCCTGAATCCACAGCAAAATCAGCAGACTACTGGCAATTCCCAGCGCCAGGCCCAGAATGTTAATACCCGAAAAGACCTTATTGCGGACTAAATTCCGCCAGGCGATTTTGAAATTATTACGGAGCATATATGGATGAAATAAGATAGGTGATCTGTACTGGTTCTGTTGACGTTTCCAGGTAAATGATTTCGTGATGAATCCCAGCACCTCCCACGTATACTGCTGCCGGGCGATACGTTCGCCGAAAAGCGCTGCGTTGCGTTGGAAGCGCTCGTGCAAATCGCCCTGCACTTGCTCCAGTACGTGAGGGGCACAGAACTGTTCCAGCAAGTGGTCAGCCCAGCGGGGTGGGGTAGAGGGCTTAAGCAACTTCATAAACTGATGGCAGCGAATTGGGCAGGATCGAATTCCACAATTGCTCCCGTACCGCCCGAATGTCGTGGAGCGTTCGGCTGCCGAGGACCGTAACCTGGAACAGGCGCTTGCGCCGACCACCCCGTTCGGCTGTTGCATCACCCAGGTAAGAAGAAAGCATGCCTTTCTCCTGCAATCGGTGCAGGGCCGCGTGGACCGCGCTAATGCTCACCGCGCGCCCGGTTTGTCTATCCAGCTCGTCAGTGATGGACACACCGTAAGCCCCATCACCAAGTACCGCAACGGTCAGCAAGACGAACTCCTCAAATTCACCTAAATTGGTTCGTCTCATCGCCAAGGGTTATTTCCACTTTAGTAGAACAAATGCCTTGCCAAGATGAGTGATATGGCCAATCCGCACTGTTAGGGCTAGTTGGTAGTGTAAAGGACTTGGCAAACTGTCCGCTTTTGGACAGTTTGCTGTTTATAAGCGGACACGGAGAGCCAGCCTTTTTTACGGTTCATTTAAAGACTGACTTTGACTCTTTGGCCATGTCGAGTAATCCGGTCTAGGTAACAGATCTTGTATGAAATGGTCAATGCACCCGAACAGCTGGAGCAGATGGCAAAGTCCTGTCCATGATTGCGTGTTACGCAACAATCCCGTAATTATTCCCAGGTGTAGGTCATCAGCCAAAAGTGGCTAAAAGCCTCTCTTCCCTTTTAACTGCTCCGGCCGGTACGTTGGCGCGGGACCGGCCCCATCTGTCCACTTTTGACTGACGACGTACAGCAAAAGGAACTTTTATGCTTGTCAATCAGGGCTTAGGCTCGTATCGCATCGGCCGGTTCGCCGGTGCGGCTCCGATTGATATCTGGCCGCGTCCCGGCGGGGAACCGCACGGTGGCCTGCTTTGGTAGTTGCAACCCTGGTACTATCTCCTTGATTTTATGGTCCACTAAGTTAGATCGTCCTTACCTTGATGTCCAGTTAAATATAGCAGCTTTAGAAGGCCTTGGAACCAAGTTTATAATCACTTTACCCCATACCTCCCAATGAAATTTCTACTCGTGTTTTTGCTCATCGTGCTGGCGATTTCGGGCGGGGCCTGGGCTCAAAACGCTTCCGGTCCTGATTCAACGAGGCGCAACGTCCTCTTCAGCAGCGACTCGGTGCTGGCCTTTACCCTCACGGCTTCTTTTCCGCGCATTTTGAAAGACCGGGGCGATACCACGATGGCCCACCCAGCACAACTCAATTATCACACCACCCAAGGCCAAACCGTGACCATACCGGTTAAACTCCAGGTACGCGGCCACTTTCGCAAGCTCTGGAACAACTGTTCGTTTCCGCCCCTGTATCTGAATGTACCCAAAAAGAAAGCCAGCCAGACCGTGTTTGCCAACCAGAACAAGCTGAAGTTGGTCACGCACTGTGAAGGCGAGGAGTATGTCGTGCGGGAGTACCTGGTGTATCGGCTTTACAACCTGCTGACGGACTACAGCTTTCAGGCACGACTATGCCGGGTGAGCTATGTGGATTCGGCTGGCAAACGCCCCACCGAAACCCGATGGGGCGTGCTGTTGGAAGACGAAACCAATCTGGTGAAACGCAACGGGGGCCTGCCCAATAAACTCCGGCAAATCAGCATGGCCAACATGGATTCCCTACACATGGCTACGCTGGCGGTGTTCGAGTACCTGATTGGCAACACCGATTGGTCGGTACCCTACCGGCATAACATCCGGCTGCTGACGGTTCCTGCGATTAAGAATCCCGTGCCGGTGCCCTACGATTTTGACCACGCGGGCATCGTCGAGGCCTTTTACGCCCTTCCCGCCGAGCATATTGGAGTTGCCTCGGTGCGGGAACGAGTCTACCGGGGTATTGCCTACCCGTCAGCGTTGTTTCATCAGGTCTTTGAGCGGTTCAACCAACTGAAACCCCAAGTTTATGCACTGTACGCGAACGATCCTCACCTGGATTCATCCTACGTAAAGCGCACGCTAACGTACTTGGATGAATTTTACGCGGTCATCAACAACCCGGTTAAAGTTGTTCTGAGCCGTGCACAGCGCAGCGAGGTTATCAAAAAGCCAAAGGCGTTTCCTGGGGTGCAAAAAAAGAGCACCCTTAAGGCCACTGCTACTAAGCCTGCTACCAAAAAAGCTCTTGTGAAAAAAGTAAGTCAGCTTTAGCTATCACAACTTCCGGGCACCAGTTAAACCGTTGATTGCCGCTGTAGGTCGTTAAGTAAAAGTGGACAGATGTCCCGACCCCATCTGTCCACTTTTACTTAACGACCTACACCGCTACTGGTATTGTACCTACCGCTATTTTGATGATCCGGACCAAACCAAGACGACCACCAGTAGTGAGCACTTACTAAAGCATACTGAGCGATTAAAGGGTCAGGTCCACGAGCGGCTTAACATCATCTTTATCGATCCCCAATACATCTCCCGGCCCGTGCCCCACGATCACAAACAAGTTGACCGGGAACTCGATAACTATCCCATCGCGCTCCGGCAGGGCATTACGACGTTGTACTTGAGAAAAGTCTAACTAACCAATCTGGGGCAGGCGGCCCACCAAAGCTGGGGGGTATTATATTGCCGGCGTCGCAGTAGCTCCTCAACCGGCCCTAGCTGTCCACTTTTGGCGTACGACGTACACCTGGGGATAATTACGGGATAGTTGAGTAACACGCAACCATGTACGGGACTTTGCCATCTTCTCCAGCTGTTCGGGTGCCTTGACCATTTCGCACAATATCTGTCGCTTATTCCAGAGGACTGGACATGGCCAAAAAGTCAAAGTCAGTCTTTAAATGAATAGTAAAGAAGGCTGACTCACAGTGTCCGCTTATAAACAGTAAACTGTCCGAAAGCGGACAGTTTGTCAAGCCCTTTACGCTACCAATTAGCCCTAATAGTTCGGATTGGCCATATCACCCATCCTGGCAAGGCATTTGTTATACATCTACAGGACTAATCAATGGCCATGAAGGGGACACACTTAGGTGAATTTGAGGAGGTCGTCTTGCTGGCCGTCGCCATCCGGGTAACAGACGCCTACGGAGCTACCGTGGTGAGCGAGATTGAACAGCAAATGGGCCGCTCGGTTAACCTCGGTGCCGTCCACTCGGCGCTGCACCGGCTCCAGGAGAAGGGATTGGTCTCCTCCCAGATC
>DATHAW010000633.1:0-4056 GCA_035296465.1 Spirosoma sp. | reverse complement strand
AAGTCAGGGCAACGGTACTGGTCAAAGCAGGTGGTACGCCAGTGAGTCCGGAATCGTCCCAGCCGGCCGAACCGATAGCCACTGCGCCCACTACAAATCGTTCGACGGCGACTAAAAGGCCTAAACAAGTAAATCCGGTTGAGTCCGTACCTGCCGAACCCCGCCCTAACCCAACCGATGTATCCGCCCCGGTGGTTAATCCTCCATCCCGCTCCAGCCGTCCCAGCGAGTCGGTAGCGCAGCCCGGCGAGGCCCGGCCCAGCGAGGCCCGACCTAATCCTGACAACGCCCTCCCACCCCAACCAACAGTTTTAGCGCCTGACAGGGACAGGTCAAGTGAGGTAGCTTCGCAAAAAAAGCGGTATGCCGGACCAGCCTGGGCGTTATTGTCGGCGGTTGCGCCGGGTGTCGGCAATATATTCGTGCAAACGCCCAAACTAAAAATTGGTCTTCGGCCACTGCTGGCGGTAGGCGCCTACGGTCTGCTGGTATATGGCCTGCGGGAGCGGCAACAATCACGGGATGTTTATGCAGTGTATGAGCAGCAGAAAAATGCGGAAACCGGCGAGCCCTATTATCAAGTTGCCAACAATCATTATCAACGCTATTACCTGGCCACACGGGGCGCCATTGTGGTAGCCGCTGCCGACGTTATTCTGACCTTTTTCAAAGGCATACGCAATGGTAAGGAGGCTGCTGCAAACCAACCCCTGTCATCCGTTACGCTTCGGCCGGGGCTACAGGCCGGGCAGCCAACAGCCGTTTTCCGCTACTCCTTCTAACCAGAAACTAACCCTATGCGTCTCTCTCTTCTGGCAGTACTCATTACGTGTCTGTCTGTCAATAGCTTTTCGCAGTCGGAAAATCCGGCTCAACGTTCTGGGCGGAGTAAGCCGGTGATTTACTCGGCTTCCAGCGAATGGCAGAAAGTAACGTTCAAGCCAACGACCCTGATCCAGTCCGACCCAGCCGTGGCATCCTCCAGGCCCGCTAAGCAGCCAATTACATCATCGACTACCCAGAACGAAGCCCCTGACCGAACGGACCCTGTCAGTGTTCGGTCAGCACCGTCAGCGTCAGCCCCGGCGGGTGGTTCGGCCAGGCCCCTGCCAAATGGCCGACCAGAATCCAGTTCGCAACCGTCTTATACCAGGGGGGAGTCGGGCGCCCTAAGCCGGGCTACCTCATCCGGGATCAACGCTAGTGGTTACCGCCCTGCGTTTACGGGTGATTTTGCCACCAACCGCAACGGCTGGAAGGCAGGTAACAAAGGCGATTACAACTACCAGATTGGGCTGGGAAAATACAACATTCGTAAGCGAAATGTGAACACTTCTCAGGTCGCCTTTAGCTACGTACCGCTTCCCGGCTATATCAATCTCAACATTGCCGAAACATTCACCATTAAAGTGGACGTAGTAGCCGACTCCAGCCGGATTCCAGTGGGAGGGCTTCTGTTCGGGGTGGCCGATTCGCTAAATTACTGCGCGTTTTCGCTAAACAGTAAGGGCGAGATTTCAATTATCCGGGTAGCCAACGGGCAAACCTTCAGCGATTACATGACGGGGGATTTTTTCCAGCCAGGTGTGCTGGTCGATATAAACCGCAACCGGCTCATGATCCGGCGTAATGGCCAAGCCCTTCATTTTTACATCAACGACCGGGAAGTTCGCAGCAGCCCCTATCCGTTCCGGATGCTTCCCGGCAACGGCATAGGCCTGACAACAACGGGTTACTGGACATCTTTTCAAAAACTAACCGTAACGCTGGGACAGTAGGAAATTGGTGGTGTGGGCTTCATTATCCATTTCGCTCCCACTAGCTATTGTTGATCCATAGCCCATTGCGATCACGATGCTTTCGCTCAAGACAAAACCAATAAACTAACCTCAAAATTACAAAGCCATGGCAAAGAGTCAGGACGCTAAGAAAAGCACCAAGAAAGAGCCATTGAAAACCCCGAAGGAAAAGAAAGAGGAAAAGCGGGAAAAGAAAGCCAAAAAGGAATAAAGAACTAACGCTCTCCGGTCATTGACAAATCAGGCCGGAGAGCGTTAGTTTTTAAGAACAGCACTAATAAAACGATTGCCCTTATGAGGCATAGGTTGCTCTGAGATTGGGTTGATTAGGGTTAAATTCAGCGTTCAAACTACGATCAGAACCGTGTGGCCAAACACGATCCATTCAGGGCCTAAGGGTATCTTTTTTAGCCCCACCCAATGGTACCGCCACACCGAACGCTCGTGGGTCGCTGGGCGGGTTTGTTCTCAGGCGTCCTTTCTTCCCCCTCTTTCGAGGAACCGCTATAGAGTTCGGGTTGGGGGATGACTGGAGCAGCGTTCCCGGACCGGACAAAGGCGTATCAATACCCGGTATCTGCACTACCGGATTGGGCGAGGGCTGGACTTTCCGTGCGGTGTCGGTCTGACCAAAGCAAACCGAAGCAGTCATTATAAGCAGAAAGAAACCAAGTGTCGATTGTAGCATACCGGAGTGCATTTACAATAATAGCGTGTCCTACACCCTCATCAACTCCTATTCAGGCGCTACGGTTTAGGCTTATTTCCTGATTTGCTTTCCTTCCCGATTGATGGTCATAAGCTGACCATTCAGAAAAACGGCGGCTGTGTTTCCCCGGAACGGAGTTACGGCCTCGTACTCTGGTTGGATTACCCACTCGTCGGCCTCGTTGATAAATCCCCAACGTCCATTGCTGCGGGCACGGCGCCAGCCGCGATCATCGGTGCCCAGTTCAACCTTGTCGTAAGGCTTATCGCCAAACGCTTCTTCGTACTTACCCGTACGCGCATCGGCCGGGGTCGACGGTTTTGTCATGGGGTCATCGGGTGTCTCCTCAACGGGGTCGGGTTTTCGTTTTTGCCTGGGTAGGGCATCCACGGGCTTTTCCCGCTCCGTTGTTTTAGCCGGCACGTCGGCCGACGCAATGGGAATGGGCTCTTCAGCCGTTTTTTTGGCCTGGCTGGGTAATGGATCACTAGCTACGTCTTCGGTCGGTTCCCGCTTACGTTCGCGCCGGGTTGTCGACGCTTTGCGTTTGGTAGTCGGCTGTGTCTGACGGTCCGGCTTTCGCTCGGGCACTGGGGTGGCGTTGTTGTTCCTGACGAAAAAATAAATCATGGCCAGCAACGCTAGGGCGAACAACACCCCGTATAAGCCGCTGTAGTCGCGGGGGATCACCTCTACCCGTACCGTGCTGAGCGGATTATTATTGGCATCGAACAGGGTATAATCAGCCGTTTTAGACGGTTTTATCCAACCCCGGTTTTTAGGAGACAGCCCTTCGCCCAGATCGTCGATGGTCACAGCCAGCAGGTTCTCCACATCCCATTCCAGCGTCACAGACTCTCCTTTACGAATACGGGCGGGCGTTGCCATAAACTGACGGACAACGGGTGCCGGTCCGGCCACCGGCGGTTGACTATACGCAGGCGAAGGAACCGGGTCGGGCGTGGGAATAAAAACCGGCGGTTTAGGCGGTTCCGGTACGGGTTCAGGAACCACAGCTTTGGCAGGCGGTTCTATTGGTGCTATGGGCGCAGGCTGAACTGGCTCCTCTTCAACATCGAGCAAATCACTGAAATCGCTGTCGTCATTAACCGGAGCGGCAACCGGAGCCGGGGGGGCAACAGGCGCAACAGCTACCGGTGTGGGTTCAGGTGGAGCAGATGCAGGTTTCAGCCGGGCAAGTTCGGCGGGCACCCACCGGTTACGGACAAAGTCGGAAGACAGTTTCAATGACCGGGCCGCATTAACAATCTGGGCCATGTCCTGCTCGATCAGGTGGCTGCGGGAGGGCTGCGCCAGCCGGGCAATGCGGGCCTGGATGTTCTGGAATAAAATAGTATTATTACTGACCTCCTGACTCACCTCATTCGCCCGTTTCAGGGCTACTTCGAGCGGTAGCCCCGCTGCCTGGGCGTCCTGAAGGTATCCGTTGTTCCGCCAGGCATCGGGGCCGTCGAGCACGATGGCCTCACGGAGTCGGTCGATCAGTTCGGTTTCGGTCATAGAAACAGGAGGCTTATTTTCAATTCA
>DATHAW010000632.1:0-6766 GCA_035296465.1 Spirosoma sp. | reverse complement strand
GAATGGTACGTAGCGCCAACGGGACGGCTTCAGTACACAAAACCTGTTTACCTGCTCACCAATCGCCTAACCCAAAGTGCGGGCGAAACCTTCACGCTCGCAATGAATCAGATTGCAACCGTTACGCAACTCGGCGACACTACGTTCGGTATATTCTCGGATAACCCAAAAAGGGAATTGCCCAATGGTTGGATCTACAGCGTTAGCCCAGGCGATTTCAGGGCGGCTGATGGCAAGAGCTACGAAGGTATTGGTATAGCTCCCAAAATTCGGGTGGTAAATACCAAAGAGGACATTGCCGCCGGCAAGGACATCGTACTGGAAGCAGCCTTGAAACGCTTGTAAAAAGAAGCTGTGTTGATACGGACCAAACAGACAAATAGAGTTTACGATTGCTACAACTCATGGTTTGTTAGCTATTCTAACTGCTTAAGTTTGCTTTTTCAACGCTTCGGTACCGGCTTTATGTTAACTGAGACGCGTTTGTTGCAACTTTACTTTATCATGAGCAAGTTGAACGACAAGTGGTTTCGGATAATCACGATTCCGGTCGTGGCGCTGGTGGCTAACTTTGTGTTTTACCAGCCCGACAATGACATTCAGCACATCAGCTGGTTAAAAGGTCTGGTCATTAGCCTGATTGAGTGGACTATCCTGCTAGAAGTCAATCGGCAGGGCATTCGGGTGGCCCGTCGGCAGTTCCCCAGGCTCAATCAGACGAAGCAACGTATTGGTCTTGAACTGGCGTGGTTCGTTATGGCTACGGTTATTCACCGGGTTATCGTCACTTATTTATACGACATCACCCAGTTCTGGGGCTACCCGCTACCGGGGGGCACGTACTGGGTGACGACGCTGGTTTCATTCCTGTTCACCTTGCCGGTTGCGGCTATTTATGAGGGGCAGCATCTCTACCACCAGTGGTGGATTACTTATTATGAGGCCGAACAACTAAAGAAAGAAAATCTGCAAAGCCAGCTCGATTCGCTTAAAGCCCAGATTAATCCCCACTTTCTGTTTAACAGCCTCAGCACGTTATCATCATTGGTCGCCGAAGATCCCAAGCAGGCCGAGCGGTTTATCGAAGAACTGGCATCGGTGTACCGCTACCTGCTGCAAACCAACGACAAACCCCTGACTACGCTCGAAGAGGAGTTGAATTTTATACGGGCCTATTTTAATTTACTGCAAATGCGCTTCGGACGTAGCGTTGAACTGGAGATAGCCGTTGACGAACACTATTATAATCTCCTGCTGCCACCACTGACGCTGCAATTGCTGGTAGAGAACGCGGTGAAGCATAATACAGCTTTGCCGCACCGTCCCCTGCTGATTCGTATATATGCCGATGAGGCAATGAATCTGATTGTGCTCAACAACCTACAAAAGAAGGTTTTATCTGTCCCCTCCAACCAGATGGGATTGCGGAACATTGCCTCCAAATATCGGTTGCTGAAACAGGCCGACGTTGTGATCAAACAAACCGAAACTATTTTTCAGGTCATGATACCGCTTATTGAAACAACACCCCATGACTATTCTCATAATTGAAGATGAAGAGGCAACCGCCCGTAAGCTTAGGCGTCTCCTGACGGAGGTTGAACCGACCGCTTCGGTGGTTGGTGTGCTGGGCAGTGTTGAAGAATCGGTGGATTGGTTTCGGACGCAGGACGCACCTGATTTGATTCTGATGGATATTGAACTGGCTGATGGACAGAGCTTCGAAATTTTCGACCACGTAGCTGTAAATAGCCCGGTTATTTTCACAACGGCCTACGACGAATTCGCTTTAAAAGCGTTCCGGGTTCATAGTATCGACTATTTGCTCAAACCCGTTAAAGAAGCAGACCTGCGCGCTGCCCTGGCTAAACTTAGGACAATGAAGCAGGCGCTCACTGAATCACCGGACAATCTGCAGGTAGCCTTGGGCAACCTATTGCAACAGCTTAAGCCACAACGTACTATAAACACTCCGTCGGAGCCACCATCCTTTCGGGACCGCTTTCTGGTGAAGCAGGGGCAGCGTTTATTTTCAGTATCCACAGAAGAGATACCGTATTTTTTCAGCCGCAATAAACTGACATTTTTAAAGACAGACGAGACTCATGAGTGGCTGATTGATTATACACTCGATGAGTTGGAGCAGATGCTTGATCCGAAACGCTTTTTCCGGCTCAATCGGCAAATTGTCGCCCAGTTGAGGGCCGTTGAGCGGGTCAATTTGTATTTCAACGGTAAGCTGAAGCTGACGCTCCAACCGGCTTTTGAAGAAGAGGTGCTGGTCAGCCGGGAGAAAGCCGGTGATTTTAAGCGGTGGCTAGGCGAGTAATGTGGGACCGTGGCCAACCTGCTTGTGAATAAGCCCATTGGCAATTGGTATCGTCATTCGCTTTTCTCCTGCAACTCACCCAAACAAGCCACGCACAGACAGGTATAAGCGCCAAACGTCGACTCGGTATATTCCCGAATGTGGCCCAGTGTAGCGGGAGAAAGGTTTAATCCCAGGCAGTCGCACTTGAGTACCGAGTTTACCCGGCATGTGAACAAACTGCCGCAACGGGGGCAGGCATTGGTGGCGTGTTTATCCGTTACATTCATGAGCCGGGCAGCAAATCAGTGAAGAAGTAGGTCGAAGTCAGCGTCTGCCTCTCAGCATCGGTAAACGAGAACGTTCGTTCGATGGTTTGGCCCCTCCTAAAAAGGACCGGACTACTGAAATAGGGAGCCGCAAAAACGAAGGTATGAAACTCGCCGTTTTCTCCGCACGGGTCTACGCCAGGTGGCAGGTCGGCCACAAATTGCCTGTCTAACACCCGGCCACAAAACGAACGGTCGAGCACCTGCCCGTTCACGGCGACCACAATAGTCTGAAAACCAGCCGTCCATAGCTCCTCCAGCAGGGTGTGGGAATCAACTTTCCAGAGGGGAAACACCCCCGTCAGGCCCATGGCCGCCAACTGATTCTCACGCCATTGCCGGAGGTCTTCCAGAAAAATATCCCCAAAAACCGAGTGAGTAACCCCCGCGCTAACGAGCGGAGCCAGCCGGTCGGCTACCAGTCGGGCGTACTCAGCCATGGGCGTTTGTTCGGGCAGGGTCAAAATAGCCAGCGGTAAGCCCAGTCGATCGGCCTGAGCCTGAACCAACTCGTGCCGTACTCCATGCATAGACACGCGCCCGAACGCGTCATTGACCGTTGTGAATAAGCTTTGGACGTCATACTCGTTCTGCTGCCGGATGCGGTGCAGGGCCAGGGCCGAATCTTTTCCACCAGACCAGTTCATCAGCGCTTTCGGGCGGGGTAAGTTGGCGGTAGCGTTCATAGGGGTAATGCTGGACAGTAGCTTTTGTTATCTCTTTCCCTTTAGCCATTCAGGTATATAACCGAACAGTCCTATGAGCCGCGACTCCGAGAAACTAAAAGTAATCTTCTTTGAACCAGCCTCTGAAGGCAAAGGTGGCGTGATTGTGGCCGATAGCTACTTTAGCTTCTCGCCTACCTTCCAGCCGGGCGATGCCATTAACCTTACTTTATCGAGACGCAGAGAAACCAATGCCGTGGTCCATAACCCCATTGGCCACAAAACGCATCAGGTCTTATCAACCGATTGGGTTGTGATGATCGACGAAGTGACCAAAGAAGCCCTGGCTACGCTGATCGTATCGGTCGCAAAGATGGTGGCACAGACCCAGGATACGTCTATGGAAGCGTCGTTGAATGAGGCAACTACTGTTCGAACCGGCTAAAGCCTGGCGGTTGGTGATCAGGAGGTTTATAAATTTGAGTCTTCGTTGTAGCTTAGAACCTGGTGCATTTAGCCATAACACCACAAGTCAATAGGCCGCAATTAGATTTTCCGCAGCAATGCCCGGTATAGGGAGAGGTTGGCGAATCATTTCCATACGGAGCTTTCATTTGCCGCTCAGAATTTCTGACTGCTTCAGCCGGAATGTACTGGCATTTATTCGATTCGGTGAGGCAATAAGATAGTGAATGTCTTAGTGGTAATCAACAAACAACGGAAGAGCTTTCGGTGCTCACTCATGACAGCTAATTAATTGAGCAGTGGCACCAAAACCGTGAAATGTCCGTCTCCATCCTGGATAACAATGTCAGTTTGAGCCAGCATTCGGTATTTGTCGGCAATATTACTCAGGCCCACGCCATTGCTCATAACCCGTCCATTTTTACGCTGAAGGTTATTTCGTACCCGCAGTTGTCCGGTTTCCGTTGTGTCAATTTCAATGACAAGCGGTTGGTTTGCCAGGACAATGTTGTGCTTTACCGCGTTTTCAACCAAGAGTTGCAGGGTTAAGGGAGGTAGTAAACGGGTTAAATAATCGCCATAAACTGCTGTCTCCACGCGCAGCCCATTACCGTATCGTGTTTGTAGTAAATGCGCATACGACTCAATGAATTTTAACTCCGTACTCAGCATAACCAACTCTTCGTCGTTTGCCTGGAGCAGATAGCGGTACATATTTGACAACTCATCAACAAATCGGGATGCCCGCACTGGAGACTCCTCGATGAGTGCCGAGAGTGCGTTGAGGGAATTGAACAAAAAATGAGGATTAACCTGGCTTTTGAGGGAGTTGAAGCGGGTCTGCCACTGAGCTTTTATGAGATCCTCTTTTTCCTGGTATGTTTCTTTCCAATGCCGCAGCACGTATCTGCCTTCGTAGACACTAAAATAAACGAAGTGATAAAATAACTGAATACCCAGGGAAGCAGTGTAATCGGCAGGACCAAGCCACAAAGCCGGCCGCGAACCAAGCAGGATGTGCAGGAAAAAACGAAAAAAAACAGCCGCGTTTACCAACAGGGGGGTTAATAGCAGCAGCATCCCGAGCCGCTTTTGGGTAAGCTCAAGACCCGGAAACCGGCGTTCTACCAGATGGATTATGGTGCGGTTCAAGTGCCAGAATAAATACCCGGCTCCTACACCCACCAGTACGGAGTGGAAGAGTGCCGTCGGCGGTGCCTCCAACCAGAAACCAAGCCGAAAAAATACGTGACCGAAGAAAAACAGGACAAGCGGGCCAAACCAATTCAGACGGGTTTCGTTGAGACGGATCATGCCAGTAGACCTGTTGGAAAAAATTGACGATAACACGGGTGGAAGCACAGTAACCTGCCGACTTGGCCTTTCGTTATAGACATAAAAGGCCGGCTTAGCCCCCGTAAGTCCAGAGAGGGCGCTCTAACACAGAATGTTTCTACTTCATTGATAAACAGGGCAAACAGTCTAGATAAGGAAAGTTGTTTTAGCCGAGGAAGGGTGAACACATGAAGTATATATTGTTGAACGGTTAGCTTGATGATGTTTTCAAAAAGCTGATTTTTTAAAATATGACGTATACACTGACAGTTACTAATTGCAAAAGCCCTATAGTTAAGAAAATGGCATAAGTTAAAGCAAGTCACCACTTGTTTCTTTCGTAAGCTTTTACGTGTCAGTATATTCTCATATAAAGCTGAGAGTAGAAATGGTGTCATAAAAAAGGACTAGTTTGGCAGTTAGCCGCAGATTTAAACCGGTGCGCATAGTACCCACAACCACATTGAAAGTGTAGTTCAATCCTAGACTTTCTTAAGCCCAGGTGGCCACCCCTGCACTACTTTTACGATTTAAATAAGTAAATAAATAACGGGCGGTATTCTGTAACGGTAGTTGAGTAAACGTCTTGAATGCTTCCTTCTTTTTGTAAAGTAAAGAACGTGAATTCTTTAATGGCATCAAAACAAATTTGTTGTAGTAGCGAATGGTGGATTAAGCACGTCAATATCCCGTCAACACCAACACCAGCCTAATACAACGTAGGGCTGATGTTGGTGTTGACCAGGAGTAACGTACCGTACGGTCGAATAGCGCAGGCCGATAATTTAATGCGTAACGGAGGGTTAGTTCATCTTCAGCCGGAAGTGGCCGTTTGTAAGAACAATGCTATCGATCTTGTCCTGCAGTTTGTAGCCGTTGCCTTCAGGGTCAATTTCGGAGTTGTAACCCGTGGTTTTTGTAATGACCTTATCCTGCATTTTGCCCATCAGTCGGTTCATGCCCCCAAATACGGTCGCCGTACCTTTTTCTTTCCAGTACGAGCCAGCCAGCGTACTATTGAACTGAGCTTCCAGGAACCCATCCGTTCCCTTTTTGACCGTAATAGTCTCTTGGTTGTTCTGCGACTTGCCCACATGGTATTCCATGCGTGGTTCTTTAGTTTCTTCCACGTACTTGATAACGGCCAGCCCTTTGTACTTACCCGACTCCTGAACCGACTTCCAGTTGTCTTTCGTATCGGGATTATCAGCGTCCACAATCAGGTATGTACCCGGCTCAATGATGTCTTTGTGGTCGAGACTCCCCAGCCAAATCCGAATTGACTGGTCGGGTTTGATGCTGTTGGCCGTTACCCACCAGTACCGACCAAGCTGAATGCGCCGGGGTTGGGTTTTGTAAGGCTTCCCGTCGATCTGTACGTCAAACGTATTGTCGTTAGCCAGTTGCCCGTACGTAGTGGTGGCGACGGCTAAGAACAGAAAGAGTGAATAGAGGACTTTCATTGCTATTTAGCTAAGTAGTCGGGTCTGTGTCAGAATTTTGCTGTCAGGCCAAGTTTAAGGGCCGATACACCATAGCCCACTTCGCCAAAAGCGCCCAGCTTCTCCGAGAAGTAATACCGCCCGCCAACGTGAATACCAAAGAACAGGCCACTGTTGTAAGGGCTAACGTAGTCATTATAATTATACCCTGTGTTATCGCGG
>DATHAW010000631.1:0-2315 GCA_035296465.1 Spirosoma sp. | reverse complement strand
TAACGGATTTTACACCCGGCTCAACGTTAACCGTAAATTTAATGGTCTCTTCAAATGGATATCCCGTTTCTTCCTTGATCGAAACGGCCGTACCGTTACCAACCCTTGTTTTCACTTCACTCGGCGAATACACCAGGGCCGCGAGTCCGTTATCGGGCTGCCCCGGCGTACCGGTAGCATACCATAGATTCTGCACAAACTTTGGCCAGCCCTGGTGCATGTTCGACGTGCAGCATGGATAACCCGACAGCAAGCCAAAACAAAGGTCAGTTCCCCCGTGATTGACGTCGAAATTACGCATGTGCCGGGTAGCCATGACCTGGTTGGCCTGCTGAAAATATTGACGGGTCATAAAATCGTCCGAAACCTGGGCCGGTAAGGCATTAAAGGCCACTTTTTCGAGATGGTCGGCATACGCTACGTCACCGGTAATTGCCAGCATACTTTCCAGCGAGAACATCATTTCGACCGCCGTGCATAATTCTGAGCCCTGCGTTGGGTTGTTGCCGTGCAGCGCTTCATCGCCCCCGTACAGACCGTGCGCCATGCCGTTGTATTTTTTTAGATCAGCCAATCCTTTTTTGGTGGCATCCAGGTATTTCTGGTCGGGATGATGCTGGTAATAAATAAGGGGTGCTTTGATACCCTGTGCCAGATTGACGCAGTGAATACTGCCGGGTTTGGTCAGCAGGTCCGTATTGAGAAACGCATCCGTATAATCAAATGTCTGTTTATGAACCAGATCGCCTAATTCCAGCAAAAATGTATCGCCGGTAATGTTATATAGCCAGTACACCACCATCAGGTTATCGCCACCCCGGTAGCGTGCCCAGAAAGTCCAGTGATCCAGGGGTTTATTGGGAAGCTCTTTCAGCTGATACTTAAAATAGTTTGTCATCAGGTTGATCACGCGCTTATCCCCCGTAGCCGAATAATATTGCTTTAAAATTTTGAGCATGACCATTTTGGGCCACCAGTCACGGCTATTATCCCGTTGAATGCCCCGCTCTGGCCCGTAGTCTTTGGATGGACCGAAGTAGCCGTCCGGTTGCTGACTGGCAAGGGCCCACTCCACCCAGGGTTTTGTTTTGGCGATAAGTGCCTGATCGTCCAGAATATAAGCGAGTGGCAAAAGACCATCGATCCAGTAGGGTCCCCGCTCCCATTGATCACCATCGCCACCTAACCAGCCGTTGCGGTTATTCATCACCAGCGGATAAAGCTCGTCGAGCCTACCGGTTGCCCCATTTTTCTGGCGAATCAGCATTTCCTTTAACCAACCCTGCGGTTTAATGGCACCTAAGGGCAGTTCGATATAGGGATTTTGACGTAATGGAGCCCGGCTGCCTGCGTAGGTTAGCGGCTGGTCTTTCGTTGTTTTTACCTGCCCCACTGCCGTCAGGGCAAAACTTGCCAACAGAAGAAGCGTACCGTTGATTTTCATGCCGATTACGGAGTTGGTTTTTTGATTACTCAACTAATGAGAGTAATTCGGTGTAAAGAAGCAGCAGAAGCCTTTTCCCTACCATTCACAAAAACACGAAGACCGATCCCTTTTCCGTATTTCTATGGTGCTCCCCAACTGCTGAACAGGATTTCAGAATTTTCAGGCTTATAGGATAAAATCGGAAATTGTATTTTTTCTTTCACCCCAGCGCAGAACCACGTAGCAGGCGTTTGATAATCCAGTTGTTATAGTTAAGCGGCCTAAAACGATCCATTCTGCCCGCTGGAAGCGGCCATCAGGCAAGTAGGCTGGAGTAAAGTCTGTAAGGGAATTAAGTTGTAACTGGTTTGAAGCTACGTAAGCATTTAACCCCAGGTAATGAAACCGCTACATAACAGCCTCAAGAAGCCTGATGATGTTACGAACTATTTTCTTGTCCATAGTAAAATAGCCAGTACTGTGCTTCGATAAGCACTCGTTTAGACTCCATGTAGTTACAAACTCAAGTCACGTCAATCGTCCGGTAGGCTTTCAGCGCGGCTTCGGCCCCCTCTTTACCCGGTTTGCTCAGCCCGTGTTCCATCCCCACAAAGCCCCGATAGCCCTTGTTATACAGGTGCTTCAACACGTTAGGATAGTTTATCTCGCCGGAAGTCGGTTCTTTTCGGCCCGGCGTGTCACCAATCTGAATGTACCCGATTTCGTCCCAGGCATAGTCGAGGGTAGCTAATAAATGACCTTCCTGAACCTGTACATGGTAGAAATCGAAGAGAACTTTTACGCTCGGTCGGCCCACGGCTTTGGCCAGGGCATAGGCCTGAGGAATGGTGTGCAAAAACATATTGGGGTGATCGACCCGGTGATTCAT
>DATHAW010000630.1:0-3818 GCA_035296465.1 Spirosoma sp. | reverse complement strand
AAGAAGCAAAAACCGTACGCATGATTACTGGCCACGCATCCCGTCGTATCTTCTTGAAGGCCTCTCTGAGCCTGGCAGTTACCAACGTAATTAGCCCTTTCCGTCCTCAAGTGATTACGGCTGGCCAGATAATCGACCGAATCAAAGCCAATGTAGGCATTCCCTGGCGCGAGCAGACAATCGATAAGCTAATTGCGGGCACTTTGGAAGTGCCTGTTAAAGGAATTGCCAGTACAATGATGGCCACCCTCGATGTCCTGCAGCGGGCGTCCGCAAAGGGCCTTAACATGGTTATTACCCATGAGCCCACCTACTACTCGCATCAGGATCGGATAGAACCTATCGAGCAGGAATCCCTTTATCAGTTCAAGAGAGATTTTATTCAGCAGCACGGCATGGCGGTGTTTCATTTCCACGATCACTGGCACGGTCGCCGGCCGGACGGCATCGCCACGGGCATGATCCGGGAACTGAGTTGGCAGAAGAACATGGACTCACAAACGCCCAAACTCTTTACCTTTCAGGAAACACCGCTGGCACGTTTTGCTCAGGGGATGGCTACTAAATTGAACATACGAACCATGCGGGTAATAGGAGATCCTAAGTTACCAGTTAGGCAGGTGATGGCTAGTTGGGGCAATGTTAGCCTGATGCCAGGAATTCCGTACCTGGCCCAGGCCGATGTGTTAGTCGTTGGGGAGACCCACGAATGGGAATTGGTGGAATATGTGCAAGACGCCATTGCCTCGGGCCAGAAAAAGGCATTAATTATACTGGGGCATCTGGTATCGGAGCAGGCAGGCATGAAGTATTGTGCCGAGTGGCTCAGGACGTTCACTCCAGAAGTGCCAATTGAGTTTATTAGCTCGACCGAACCCTACTGGAGCCCCGATAGGCCGGTAAAATGAACCGACCCCGAATTGAATTTCTCAGCTAATGCCCGTTCCGAAGTGGCCAGCTATGGTGTAAATGGATAATATATCTGGATTTCTTCTCTGGTATCAGCAAACCGATTGCTACGTGTACGTGTGCACAAGCGTCATTATTCGTCTCTGTACAGGCAAAACTATGTCAATGGAGACAAGAACTTTAGGCAACAGTAACCTGGCGGTGTTAGCACTGGGTTTAGTTGGATCCTAAGTTGCCTGCTATACCCCTGCAGAGTATACCTGTCAGTTGATAAGAGGGAATTCCCGACCCGTTGAACCCGCTGGCGATTTCCGGCACCGGGCACCATAAGGTATCTTTGGCTGAGTGCTAAATGGCAACGTAATGCCGCAATCGCCAAACTGCGGCATTACGTTGCAAAATCCAGGAGCTATTCAATTGACCAGCAACGATTTACAAACTGATACGTCTCAAAATAAAGTCGTGCAATTAAAAGCGTTGCGCTTAAAATGTTACTTTAGGCCACTTAGACAGGTTAACTGGTTTATAGGTAAGCCATACGTACAGCCCCCAGGTCGTAACCACTATCCCGGTAAATGTGCTTAGCTGCGGTAGATTCAGATTCGCCATAAAAACAACATCCATCATGCCATGAAACAAAGCGCAGGCCAGTACGTTGCCCCGCGATGAGTTGAACAGCCAGGTAAACAACACCCCGCCAGTGACCAGGCTGAATAACCAGCCAATTAGTTCGCCGATGTCCATGTGCCCATAGCCCCCCAGCGGATTCAGAAAAAGAGGCCAATGCCAGAACGCCCAGAAGGCAGTAATGATCAGATTGGCGGTAAAGGCCGAATAGCGGCTTTGCAAACGGGGCAGCGCATACCCCCGCCAGCCGACTTCTTCACCAAAACCAAAGAAAAAGAGGTTAGTCAGGACATAAACGCCCGGTGATAGAAAGGCATATTCCCGCGAAGAAAATAACAGGTTCCAATCGACCCCGTCGTGTTGTCTTATGCAGATAAAACTGATGATAAGATGCAGGACAAATATTGGCAAAACGAAACCGATGATCATCCAGCGAAAAAAATGCCTTCGGGAATCAGCCTGCCCAGCTAATCGTCGTAATCCCCCAAACCCCTGTTCCCGGAAGATCAGTACGAGCGCAGCCAGCATGGGACCCAGACTACCCAGCAGGTGAACATAGGGTAACTGATGGGCGGGCACGCCCAGTGGCAGGTAATAGGGCGACCAGATAAGCCATGAGATGGCATATGTTAACCCGAAAAATTGGGTTAGCTGCCGGTTGATCGATGTGGATGTTGCTAACGTGCTCACAGTACAGTCGTAATAAAGGTCAGACAACCGCCAGCAGGGGAATGTCGGTCAGACGAGCCATGCGTTGGGTTTCGCCTTCTGAAAATAACGCCCACAGCCAGTTCCTCATCTGCGGCATCATCATCATGAGATCGGCCCGATTCGCATGAGCAAAGGCAAGCAGGGTATCGTAAACTTCCTCGCTGGTCTCAAGGGTAAGCGTGTGTGGCTGCTCATTCAGCAATCGTCGTATGTGCGCAGCCCGCTGCCGCGTGTCGGCATCCTCGGGCCGGTCGGTGATGCACAGTATATTTATTACACTGCCAAACGAGTGGGCAAAACGCAGCGCGGTGTCTAAAGCGACCGCATTAGGGGGCGCGGCCAGATCAATACCCATCACTACGTTCTTCAGGCCGGCGTAGAGACTACCCGGTGGAATCAGCAGGAGCGGAACCTCCGTTTCGGAAACCATTTCCGTAGCCAGGCTTCCCATCAACTGGGCGCTTTTTGGCGCCGTGCCCACCGTAGACATAACCAGCAGATCGGCTTGCTGGGCCTTAGTTACGCTACGAATCGTGTTCAGGGCATGGCCTTCCTGGGCCATACACCGGATCGGTACGTCCGTTTCGGAGAGTTTATTCAGGTCATCAGCCAGCCGCCGTAGGGACTTTTCGCTGCTTTCGCGTACGGCCGTCACCGACAGGGGGAAGTCACCAATTTTGGCCGCATTATCAGGCCAGGCCTGATAGGCATGCAGTAAAATCAGAGCCGCTTTCTGGTCACGTGCCAGTTGGTGAGCGAAGCGAGCCGCCTGGTCCGCGCCGGGCGAAAAATCAGTGGCAAGAACAATTGTTTTCATCGCTATTTCTTTAATTATATCTTAGTTGCGCCCTGGGATTGAGAACTACCCGAACCCGATGGAATGAATGTAAAACAGCATCCAGCCGGTTAGAACCCCTATGACATTAATCATTGCAGGAGCTGATTTTCTGGCCCCTCCACGCTTATAAAAGCGATGGTAAGCCAGATATGAGGCAGTGGAGTCATTGGACTGTTAATGACAATCAGGTTGTCGCCTGATGGCCGTCAGGTGGCTTCCCGCATCCGGGCTGTTATTTTGTGTCATAAATCAAACGCACAAAAATCATGGCAACCCTTGCTCAATCAACGACCAGTTACTCCAGTGCTCCCGCCAATACGTGGCTAACGGCTTATACGAATTACGTTACCAAAGCTGAATTCAACCGCATTGGCTGGGCCGCCACCGCCATCGCTATTCAGGGCTGCCTGCTGTCGCCCACACTCTTGCTGGTGATGTCCTACTTCGGCGGTGGCGACTGGCAGTTTCTGGTAAGTATGCTTTGCTTCCTGCTGGTGCTAGTGCCAATTCTGGCAGCCATGCCGGTCAAATACATCTTCCCGACGTTTATAACCAGTCTGGTGCTGCATCTGCTGATAATCCTGATCGACATTTTATAAATTGCTTCTAAACATAAATAAGTAAGCCATGCGCTCAACGGTGCATGGCTTACTTATTTATGTTTAGAAGCAATTTGAGCCCGATCACCCTGTGGTTTTAACCCATCATCAGCGCTGGATGGACCGGCCCGTTT
>DATHAW010000629.1:0-9309 GCA_035296465.1 Spirosoma sp. | reverse complement strand
GGCTCGAAGTACAGGCATTTGCCGGGGGTACTATTGTAGGCAGCGATGTCATACGTAAAGTTGGCGTTGGCGAAGTGTTCATCATTACGGGTCAATCGAACGCGCAGGGCTTTCAGAATTTTGGCGCGGTGGGCGCAACCGACGACCGGGTTAACTGCGTGTCGTATGATAACTCGAACGCGAACTCACTGGCCGATCCGCCGGCGCCCACCTTTGAGCAACTCAGCGCCGGGGCACTGATTGGCCCCCGGGGCAATAGCGCCTGGTGCTGGGGCATATTGGGCGATATGATTGCCAGGCAGTATCAGGTTCCGGTACTCTTCATCAATACAGCCTGGGAGGCCACTATCATCCGCAACTGGAAAGAAAGCTCGCAGGGCATGACAACCCTAAGATGGTTTAATAGTCAGCCCTATCCGCCGGGTATGCCCTACGCCAACCTGGTCATTGCCCTGCGTTATTATTGCTCATTACAGGGCCTTAGAGCCGTATTGTGGCAGCAGGGAGAGAACGACAACTATCCCCTAAACTCCTCCCGGCAGGAATACGGCAACGATATGCAGTACCTCGTTAACAAAACCAGATCGGATACACAACGGTATCCGGCCTGGGTGCTGGCACGTTCATCCTACAATACCGGCAGAGTTAGTCAGGATATCATTCAGGCCCAGAACGACGTCATCAACACGTATAACAATAACGTCTTTGCGGGCCCTTTTACCGACAACATTCAAATTCCACGCTACGAAGGTGAAGTTCACTTTGGTGGTGAGGGACTGAAGCAACTGGGGCAGGCCTGGTTTGAAAGCCTAAACGCGGTCTTCTTTTCCAGTTCGCGGCCACTACCTCCTTTGCCACCACCCACGGTTACGGTTGCGTGCGCACCATCGAACAATTCTCTGACCGTTAAACTGCCGGATTTGTATAAATCATATTCGTGGAATTCGGGGCAGAATACACAGTCAATCACGATTAACGGACCAGGAATTTATCGGGCTATTCTAAAAGACAACTGGGGCAACACGTATCTGTCGCCCACCGTTGAGGTGCAGGGTCCTATTCAGCCGGCCAATCCAATTATCTCGCTGGCAAGTCAGCCAAACCGGTCGGTAGATGGCCAGCAACAGATCTGCGCCGACTCCTCGTTGGCTTTAGTAGCCAATACGTCCGCCAATAGTTCGGCCAGTTGGAGCAACGGCGTCATTAGCAGAAACATATCCCTGAATCAGGCAGGCGTTTATACCGCTCAGGCAATTAACGTCTATGGCTGTAAATCGGCGCAAGCGTCGACGATCAGCCTGACCATTCGGCCAAAAGTGCCGGCGCCAACTATTGAGCAAATAGGTACCTACTCACTGCAGGCTATATTGCCTACCCCCTCGGGGGCTCAAACAGACCTGTACGACTGGCGACGGGGCAACGAACTGTTGCCACAGACAGGTGCCGTAGTAAAGGTTACTGTAACGGCCAATTACACGGCACGTACCAAAGCGACATACGCTCTTGATGGAGGAAACAGCCTGACTTGTTACTCAGACTATAGTGTACCAAAGGCTTTCACGTTCGATCAGTCATTGGGTGGCTTGAGCGTATATCCAAATCCATCACAGGACGGTGCCCTCATTATTGAAACGGTCGAGAACCTGCAGGACGCCAGCGTCGAGGTTTTCTCGATGACTGGTCAGCAACTGTTTATGCAACAGGTTCCCCTGATCGACGAGCGCAAGCGTGTTGATCTGTTGGGTCTTGCCCAGGGAGAATACATCCTGCGGGTCCGTTCGGGGGGATTCAATGTGTCCCGACGAGTCATTATCAACCGGTAGTGCTCATGGCTCAGTTATGATTGCCAAAGCCTTTCCTAATGGAAAGGCTTTGGGCGTTTATAGCATGAATCTGTTAGAGGCATGGATTGAGACTATTCATCATAAGGCGGAATGTTGTGTACGGCAGCATAGGTCTGATGCAGTTGGGTATAACTTAACTTCATGGCTCAATTGGTTTTATCGTTACCTTTGCAGCATCTTTTCTCAACTCTATTTATGAACGCAACGTACGTTCCAGCCGACTATCTGCCCGTATTGATCCAGTTGGGACTGGCTCTTGGTTTTATCGTAACAACGATGATTGTTACGCACAACATTGGTCCTAAGCGCAACAGCGAAAAAAAAGACGACCCGTTTGAATGTGGTATCCCCGTTCAGGGAGATGCCCGAACTCCCATCTCAATCAAATATTTTCTGATTGCTATTCTATTCGTTCTTTTTGACGTAGAAGTTATCTTTTTATACCCGTGGGCCGTTAATTTCAAGGGGTTAGGCGTAACGGGTTTTATTGAGATGGTCCTGTTCATGGGCTTGTTGCTGGCTGGTTTTTACTACATCATACGCAAGGGCGTTTTGAACTGGGAATAGTCGTAACACATGAATTTTAACGCATCCCTATTCGTTGTATTAGTAAGCATCAATAGCGTTTTATATGGCAACTGACATCAAGGTAGTTGAAGGTCCGGCGAGTTACGATGGCCCGGGATTTCAGGCTACTTCATTTGATAAACTGATTGGTCTGGCCCGGGCAAATTCGCTTTGGCCATTACCATTTGCTACTTCTTGCTGCGGCATCGAGTTTATGTCAACAATGGCTTCGCACTATGACTTAGCACGGTTTGGCTCTGAGCGGCCAAGCTTTTCCCCGCGCCAGGCCGATATGCTGCTGGTGGCTGGTACGATTGCCAAGAAGATGGCACCTATTGTAAAGCAGGTATACCTGCAAATGGCTGAGCCACGCTGGGTAATTGCCATTGGGGCCTGTGCAACGAGCGGTGGCATTTTTGATACCTACAGCGTGTTGCAGGGTATCGACCGGATTATTCCGGTGGATGTGTACGTACCCGGTTGTCCTCCCCGCCCGGAGCAGATTCTTGAGGGCGTAATGCAGGTGCAGGAATTAGCGAAGAACGAATCGCTGCGCCGGCGCAATACAGACGAGTACACGAAGTTGCTCAATTCATACAATATTCAATAAGGAGTCGATCAGCACCCTGTCTGTTTTGTTTGGCAAACATCACCCATCCACTACGGTCATTGGTTCCGATTTCCTAATTACTATCCATTCAATATGCTGACCAACGAGGAAGTTGCGCAGACCATCATCAATCAATTTGGCGAAACCGTTCGCGACTTCGACGATCCATATGATCTGCTGACTTTCTCGACTGACCGTGATCATATTGTTTCGGTAATCAACTACCTGAAAGAGCACCCCGCTTATCAAGTTGGGTTTCTGACGGATATAACGGCGGTACATTACCCGGACTCCCCTGGTAGAGAATTCTGCGTTGTTTACCATGTGCATAGCCTAAGCAATAACTTTCGGCTGCGTATTAAAGTGTATCTCCAGAACAACGATGTTCGTATACCAACGGTGATACCTCTGTTTGCGGGAGCTAACTGGATGGAGCGCGAAACGTTTGACCTGTTTGGCGTTATCTTCGATGGACACCCTGATCTACGCCGGATTCTGAATATGGAGGAGATGGATTATCACCCTATGTTGAAACAGTATCCACTGGAAGATGACACGCGCAAAGACAAAATAGACGCTTTGTTTGGACGCTAACTATTAGTGCAGGGCAAAGGGATGAAAGTACGGTCTTAAACTACTGACTTCTTCTCATTTACTCTTTCGCCCTTCACTCACTAAACTATGACTTCCGAAGAACTAAATATAGCTAAAAAAAACGATCAGGGCAGCGGTTTACCGGCCCGGAACGACAACGGTCCCGTTCAGTACGTCAATGAACTGACAACGCTTAACCTCGGACCGACTCACCCCGCCACGCACGGTGTTTTTCAGAACATCCTGCAAATGGATGGTGAAAAAATTGTGTCGGGCGAACAAACCATTGGCTACATACATCGGGCATTCGAAAAGATTGCGGAACGTCGTCCCTTTTACCAGATCACGACCCTCACCGATCGATTGAACTACTGTTCCTCGCCAATCAACAATATGGGCTGGCACATGACGGTCGAGAAGTTGCTGGGGGTGGATATACCGAAACGGGCGCAGTATATCCGCGTTATTATGATGGAACTGGCCCGCATTTCAGACCACCTCATCTGCAATGGCATCCTGGGTGTTGATACCGGTGCGTTTACGGGTTTCCTGTATATTTATCAGGAACGGGAAAACATATATGACATTTACGAAGAAGTCTGCGGTGCACGACTGACGACCAACATGGGCCGCATCGGTGGTATGGAGCGCGATCTCTCTCCCACGGCTATTCGCAAGATCAAGGAGTTGCTGGTACGGTTCCCGAAGGTGCTGACAGAGTTCGAGAATCTTTTCAACCGCAACCGGATCTTCATGGACCGCGTGGTGAATGTGGGCGGTATCACAGCCGAGCGGGCACTGAGTTACGGCTTCACCGGCCCTAATCTGCGGGCCGCCGGTGTCGATTATGACGTAAGGGTTATGAACCCGTACTCCTCCTATCAGGACTTTGAGTTTGATATTCCTGTGGGGCAGAGTGGCGATACGTATGACCGGTTTATGGTTCGCAATGAGGAGATGCGGCAGAGCCTGCGCATCATACAGCAGGCAATTGACAACCTTCCCGAAGGCCCCTATTATGCCGACGCACCCCAGTATTACCTACCGCCCAAGCAGGAGGTATATAAAAACATGGAAGCGCTGATTTATCACTTTAAAATTGTGATGGGCGAGATCGACGCACCTGTTGGTGAGGTGTATCATGCCGTAGAAGGAGGCAATGGAGAATTGGGTTTCTACCTTATCAGCGATGGTGGAAGAACACCCTACCGGCTGCACTTTCGTCGTCCCTGTTTTATTTATTATCAAGCCTTCCCCGAAATGTGCAAGGGACTGACCCTCTCTGATGCTATCGTAATTATGAGTAGCATGAACGTAATTGCGGGCGAACTGGACGCGTAGGAACTCTTTGCTGAAGTAAAGATTAGTGCACTTAATAATAAGCTTTTTCAAGCGTACGCATGCGGGCAATTGAAGTAGTTTATTAATAAGTGCGCCAGCAATCCGTAAGTTAGGTACAAAGTCATAGATGATGTCTGGCCTGAACCACCATTTTATAACAGAATACCTTAGCTTCTTGACCGGCTGAAGCAGAACAACAGATCGCTGAAGTACATCCTTATGTTTTGTAGCTCATCCGAAGAGATGTTTTGATGACAAATACTTGGTGCAAAAAATGACAACTGAAACCAAACCCACCGTACAATTCACGCCAGAGCGACTGGCGAAGGTGCAGGAGATCATAGCCCGCTATCCTGAAGGGAAACAGAAGTCAGCCCTGTTACCGTTGCTGCACTTATTGCAGGAGCAGGAAGGGTGGACCAGCCCGGAAGGTATGGAGTACGTAGGGCAACTGCTTGGCATCGAGCCTATCGAAGTGTTCGAGGTAGCCACATTCTACACCATGTATCACCTAAAGCCGGTGGGTAAGCATGTAATCGAATACTGCCGTACCGGACCGTGCTGCCTGATGGGTGGTGAAGAAGTGTACGCTCACCTAAAAAGTCGCTTAGGCATCGACACCGGCCAAACTACCGTCGACGGACAGTTTACGCTGAAAGAAGTGGAATGCCTGGCGGCCTGTGGCATGGGACCCGTGTTTCAGATACGGGAGAAATACTACATGAATCTGACGAATGAGCGTGTAGACGAGATCATCGACGAACTAGCAAAATAAATTACCCATGGCTACGAAAATATTAACAGAGCACATCAATGTTCCGGGCATCGAGACCTTCGATGTATATCGGAAACAGGGTGGCTATACAGCTGTTGAGAAGGCTGTGAAGACGATGACGCCCGAGAGCATCGTGGAAGAAGTGAAAAAAGCGGGTGTTCGGGGCCGGGGTGGAGCTGGCTTCCCAATGGGTATGAAGTGGAGTTTTCTGGCAAAACCGGAAGGCGTTCCACGGTATCTGGTGTGCAACGCCGACGAGTCGGAGCCAGGTACGTTCAAGGACCACTATCTGATGAAAAACAACCCTCACCTGCTCATTGAGGGTATGATTATATCGTCATTTGCCTTAGGGGCCAATACGTCCTACATCTATGTGCGGGGTGAGTTGATGTATGTAATTACTATTCTCGAGAAAGCCATTGCCGAAGCCAAAGCAAAGGGTTTTCTTGGAAAGAACATCCTCGGCAGCGGCTACGACCTTGAACTGGTAGTACAACCGGGCGGGGGTGCTTATATCTGTGGTGAAGAAACAGCCTTGCTTGAATCACTCGAAGGTAAGCGTGGTAACCCACGTAATAAACCGCCTTTTCCGGCCGTGAAGGGCTTGTATCAATGCCCAACCGTAGTCAACAACGTAGAATCTATTGCAACAACGCCGTGGATAATAACAAACGGGGGTGATGCTTACGCGGCCGTTGGTATTGGTCGCAGCACAGGTACGAAACTAATCTCGGCATCGGGCCATATTAACAAACCGGGTGTGTACGAAATTGAGTTGGGCGTTCCAGTTGAAGACTTTATCTACGCCGATGAATGGTGTGGGGGCATTCGGCCGGGCCATAAATTCAAAGCGCTTGTTGCTGGTGGTTCGTCAGTCCCTATTTTACCGGCCAATCTGGCTCTGACCCTGGCTAATGGTGAGAAACGGCTGATGAGCTACGAGTCACTGTCGGAGGGTGGTTTCCAGACCGGCACCATGCTTGGTTCGGGTGGGTTCATCGTTTTCGACGAGACGGCCTGCATCGTGCGTAACACCTGGAATTTCTCCCGGTTTTACCATCATGAATCCTGTGGACAGTGCAGCCCCTGCCGCGAAGGAACGGGCTGGATGGAAAAAGTGCTCCACCGAATAGAACATGGCCACGGGCATCAGCAGGACATCGACTTGCTGGTTGACGTAGCGAGGAAGATTGAAGGAAATACCATTTGCCCCTTGGGAGATGCAGCTGCGTGGCCCGTGGCGAGCGCCATTAGGCACTTCCGTAATGAGTTTCAGTGGCACATAGACCACCCTACTGAAGCGACTCAGCCGGGTGCTGTGTACCGGGGTGAGATGGAGCTTGTGTAAGTGAAAATGGATTAGATGCACCCAGTCTCAAAAGCTTGGTGCTGGTTTTGACGATAGCGAATTGGAAAAATATTCGATGTGGTATCTTTTTTCAAGATACCAATAAGAAACTGTCAGCGACTACAAACTAAATGGAAGATATAAAGCCGCAATTAGTAAAAGTCACCATCGACGGAATTTTGGTCGAAGTGGAGCCGGGAACGACGATTTTACAAGCCGCCCGCAAAATTGGTCCGGAGGTGGCCCCTCCGGCTATGTGCTACTACCAGCCCCTTAAAGGCAGTGGTGGAAAATGCCGGGCCTGCCTGGTTCGGGTAGCGGCCGGGTCAGAAAAAGACCCACGCCCAATGCCCAAATTAGTGGCCTCCTGCCTGACCCCTGTGCAGGACGGGATGGTTGTTGAAAATAACACCAATCCGTCCGTGATTGATGCCCGCAACGGTGTGGTCGAGTTTCTATTGCTGAATCATCCGCTCGATTGCCCCATCTGCGATCAGGCGGGTGAGTGCGATCTGCAAAACTTTGCCTTTGAACATGGTAAGGCTACGACCCGCTACGAAGAAGACCGGCGGACATTTGAGAAGTATGATATTGGCCCTTACATACAATTGCACATGACGCGCTGCATACTCTGCTACCGCTGCGTGTATACAGCCGATCAGATTACTAACAAACGTGTTCATGGCGTATTAGGCCGGGGCGATGCTTCAGAAATAGGGACCTACATTGAGAAAGCCGTTGACAACGATTTTTCGGGTAATGTCATCGACGTTTGCCCGGTGGGTGCACTAACAGACAAAACATACCGCTTTAAAAACCGGGTGTGGTTCACTAAACCCGTCGATGCGCATCGAGACTGTCCAACCTGTTCGGGCCGCGTAACGCTGTGGTATCGGGGCGATGAGGTAATTCGGGTAACGTCGCGGCAAAACGAGTGGAGCGAAGCCATCGATTTTATCTGCAACACCTGCCGGTTCGAAACCAAGAACACCAGCGACTGGACCATTGAAGGGCCAACAAAAATTTCTCGGGCGTCGGTTATTTCGGCCAACAAGTACCGCGCTGATACGATAAAACCAAGTTTTGGCAAGCGGTTAGCAGCTGCAGATTACAAGTCTGTTCATGAGGATCGTGACACTACACAATTGGCAATCAAGCAATTACCAGACGAACGGTTTGCCAAAAACCTACCATCGGCCCTGGAGCCTGAACTATAAATTAGCACGTGGTTTAGGAGTTTTCTGCTTGCTAGAACCATACACGCATTAACGACTACTTTAAAACCAGAAATGGAACTACCCATATTAACAGCCAAAGGGCTAATTATACTCGCCATCTTCGGGATAACGCTCCTTATTGCTACCTATTCGACCTACGCAGAGCGCAAGGTAGCTGCGTTCCTGCAAGACCGGCTTGGCCCAAACCGGGCAGGGCCCTGGGGGCTCCTACAGCCTATTGCCGACGCTGGTAAAATGTTCTTTAAGGAGGACTTTATACCCTCTCAGGCAAGCAAATGGCTATTTATCCTCGGCCCCTGCTTAGCCATGCTCACGGCGCTGATGTCGAGTGCGGTGATCCCTTTTGGCGATAGCATCCGCTTCATCTGGGATAAAGTGAACTACGAAGTATCGTTGCAACCCATCGAAATAAACATTGGTGTGCTGTATATTTTCGGTGTTGTTTCGCTGGGTGTATACGGCGTTATGGTCGGTGGCTGGGCCTCGAACAACAAGTTTTCCCTGTTGGGGGCCATCCGGGCGGCCTCGCAGAACATCAGCTACGAAATAGCGCTTGGACTATCGCTGATTGCCATCCTGATGATGACCGGGTCACTGTCGCTACGTGCTATTGTTAATGAGCAGGCTACGTTCTTCGAGTGGAATGTGTTTACCCAACCGCTGGGGTTCATAATTTTTCTGACGTGTTCGTTTGCCGAGTGCAACCGCACGCCCTTTGACCTCCCGGAGTGTGAGACAGAACTTGTTGGCGGATACCACACGGAGTACAGTTCGATGAAACTTGGTTTCTACCTCTTTTCGGAGTACATCAACATGTTTGTGTCGTCGGCATTCATTTCCTGTCTTTACTTTGGTGGCTTTCATTATCCGTTTTTCAACGAAGTAAATCGGGCGCTGGAAAACTCACTGGGCGCGGTAGCCGGACATAACGTAGCTACGCTCATCGGCGTAATCGTCATGTTCAGCAAAATTTTCTTCTTTATCTTCTTTTT
>DATHAW010000628.1:0-4159 GCA_035296465.1 Spirosoma sp. | reverse complement strand
CGGCCCGCACGGGCAGGCCCACCAGCGCCGTCAAACCTAAGGCGTGGGCTTTGTCTAACCCCTGACGGTCGCTGCCCGTCCTGATGGAGTTGCCGCCGTACTGCCGCAGCCGGTCCAGGTAATCACGGCCGCCCGCTCCTTTAATAAAGTACGGTCGGTTGTCGACCATCAGTTGAAACGTGCCCGCCCGGTTATCAATCCGAACACGGAGAGGTTGGGTTGTCTGGGCCAGGGTCGGGGCCATTGCCAGCAGGCAAACGACAAAGCAGAATGCGATTTTCATGGGCATAAGCAAGAGAGTAAGCCTTAAAAAGCACGTCGGTTATCCGTCCTGAAGAGCCGGCCTGCGGTAGAATAAGTAGGGATGGCGCGGCTTCTGTCTACTGTACTTTTAATCCATCGAATGCTGAAACGATTCTTTATTATTCCACTTTTATGGATGGTAGCGCTGATCCGTACGTGTACCAAAAAATCAAGGAAGTAAAAGGCCGCGCCTAGATTCAAGGGATGCGGCTTTCTGATGGAGTTTAGTTCAGGGTATTAATCAACCGATTTAGCTGGTTACTCTTTAAAGCAATTCTAGGTGATCTGCCGAAGCAGCAGGGTCACTCACGGTTATGTGTTAACTGAAGGTAGCTGGAATACCAAACAACACCTTAGACTAATGTTAGGGCACAAACCTAAAGGCCTAGGAACTGTGGGTTCTTACTGAGAACTCACTTTAATGAATATGGCATGTGCAGGAGAGAAGTCAGCATTAATTTAAAAACGCTTGAGTCAACTGACAATTTCATGCAGTCACCCTATGCTAGTCCACCTGCTTATTCATATTCACGTTAATTTACATAACTTACAACAGCCCTGAAATTATAATCCTGCTCAAATTGTTGGTGGTGCTGCGTAAATCGTTTGCTGATCCTGCCCAGAAACGTTATTTACTGACGTTTCTGCTGCTTCTATATGGAGTTGGGAATCTCCAAAGCCTGGCCCAGACGACATTTCGTCACTTAAACACCGGGGACGGCCTGGCCCACAATACGGTCATGGATTTGATCCAGGATCACCGTGGTTTTTTGTGGATAGGTACTGCCGATGGCTTGAATCGTTACGATGGAGAGCGGTTTCAGACGTATCGGCGGTCGGCCCGCGACACGCGCAGCCTGAGCAGTAATTACGTTAACTGCCTGCTCGAAGATCGTCAGCATCGACTTTGGATAGGTACTAATTTTGGGGGGGTCAGTCAACTGGATTCGTCGGGGGTACGATTCATCCACTTCCCTCGGGCAACGAACGGAGCCGATCTTTCGACCGTCAACATTACCGATCTGGCCCAGGATCACAGGGGATTCATCTGGGCCTCGACCAACGGGCAGGGGCTGTTACAAATTGATCCGACAACGCGCCAGGTCAGGCAGCTAACAACAGAAAACTCAGGCCTGCCTTCCAACTTTATCCGGCAACTATGCACCGACCACCTGGGCAATCTCTGGCTGGGCAACCAGTATGGAATGCTAACCCGAATGCGGGTGACCGGTCACCAGCTGACCTCTTTTACTCTCCCTATTCCCTACGCCAGTTCTCTAAAGGGCATTATGACCATTCAGTGCGACAGCCGGGGGCGGGTTTGGGTCGGTACGCAGGGGAGCGGCCTGTTCCGGTGCGCAGCCGGCCAGACCAATTTCCAGTCGGTGTTTTACCGGCCGGGCGTTGTGGAAGGCATAAACAATGCCCGAAGTTTGTATGAAGAAAAGAACGGGCGGTTTTGGCTCGGCACCGATGACGGCCTGGTGCTGGCCAATGAGCCGGATTTCCGCCAGACAAAGCACCTGCCCCACAACGCTGCCCTGATGGGTAGCCTGAGTACCCATGCAACGGTTTGTGTGCAGGGCGACCGACAGGGCAATATATGGGTTGGTACGTGGGAAGGTGGGCTTAATGTGTGTTTTGCGCAGCCCGACCCGTTTGGCCTGTACACCTACCGGCCCGGCCAGCGAAACAGCTTGCTGGCCCAGGCTGTTTCGGCTGTTGCGGCTGATTCGGCGGGTAACGTATGGATTGGCAGTACGCAGGGTTTAACGTATGTGAATCGAAAAACAAATGCTTACCAGCATTTTCGCCACCAGCCGGGCAACCCGCGTTCGCTGCCCGGTAACGACGTTACACATCTGTGTTTATTGTCTGAAAACATCTTGCTCGTGACCCTCTGGCACAAAGGGACGGTGGTGATCAATCCCAAAACCGGCCAGGTCCTGCAACGGATAGACCCGGTAGGCGGGGAGTCTGTTTACCCCATTATGCCTGTGACGGGGCGCCACGTCCAAATAGTCACCAGGAGAGGGGATTCGTGGTTGATTGACCGCCAGACCGGATACGTTAGCCCGGCAGAACGGCTGCCGGAGGCCTCTGCATCGCTTCGGTTGCTGTTCAAAACCGCCGACGGTACGCTCTGGGGCGGCACCTATGGCAATGGCCTGATCGAGTGGCCGGTTCAAACCAGCCGGACCAGGCGTGGCCCGACCCGATATTACTACAGCAAACGAAAGCCGGGTCACCTGTACGATGATAACATCACCTGCCTGTTTGAAGACCGTCGGCATCAGCTCTGGGTGGGCACACTGAATGGGCTGCACCGATACAACCGGCGCACCCGCCAATTTACACTGCTGGCCACCGATAACGGTCTGACCAACGATGCCATCATGAGCATTGGGCAGGATAGCGCAGGTATGCTGTGGATAGCAACCAACGAGGGACTTTGCCAGGTAAGCGAAGCCGGACGGGTGGTGCGAACCTACCGGCGTGAGGACGGACTGGCAGGCAACGATTTTACCGAGCGGGCCTTGAGCCAAAGCGCCGATGGGACGCTGTTTTGGGGTGGTAAACACGGGCTGACTGTGTTTCGCCCCGACCAGCCTCATTTTCCCGAGCCTCCTATACCCGTTTACATGACGGACCTGAAACTGTTCAACCGACTCGTGTTACCGGGCGATGCCGACTCGCCCCTAACCCGCTCTTTAATGAATACCAAAGCCTTTTCCTTACGATACAGTCAGTCGGTCATTACGCTCGATTATGCAGCCGTGCTGTTCCGAAGCCACCGCAACATTCGGTATGCCTACCGACTGGATGGTTTTGAAGACGCCTGGAACTACGTAGGGGCGCAGCACTCGGCGACCTATACTAACCAAAATCCCGGCACCTACCAGTTTCGCGTTAAGGCATCCCTGACTGACAATTTTTCGGGCGCACCCGAAACGGTGCTGGAATTAACCATTTTGCCACCCTGGTATCGCACTGGCTGGGCTTATTGGCTGTATGCCGCCCTGATAGCTGGCTTGTTGCTGTTTATGCGTCGGCTGATTCAGATTCGGGAAGGTTTCAAAACCGAACTACGGGCCGAGCATCTGGAAACCGAAAAAGCCCGCGAACTCGACCGGCTGCGTTCAGGCTTTTTTACGAATATCTCCCATGAGTTTCGGACCCCTCTTACGCTTATTCTGACCCCGCTCGAGCAATTTCTTGCCGACCCCACCCCCGACAGCCGACGACCACAGCTTCATACCATGCACCAGAATGCCAACCGATTGCTCCGGCTCATTAATCAACTGCTCGATTTATCGAAGCTGGAGTCTGATTCGCTCCGGCCCGACATTAGTCGACAGGACACAACGGGGTTTGTTCGTCGGGTGGCTGGTTCATTTGAGGCACAAGCTGCCAAACAAGGGATAGCACTACAAATAGAGACCGAACCGGATGGCTTCACGGCCTGGTTCGATCCGGATATTTTAGAAAAAGTGCTGTATAACCTAATTGCCAACGCGCTTAAATTCACACCTGGCGGGGGATCTGTTTCGGTGCGCTGCCGGATTCTGAACGCCCATCAATCAGCCGAACTACTGCTGGAGGTGGATGATACGGGCGTGGGCGTATCCGCCGAACATACGGCTCATATTTTTGAGCGATTCTACCAGGTGAACGGTCACAGCCGCGCTAAAAAAGCGGGTACGGGCATTGGCCTGGCGCTCACCCGCGAATTGGTTGAGCTGCATCGGGGTCAGATTCGGGTTGAAAGCCAGCCGGGCGTGGGCACGGTTTTTGTTGTTAGACTGCCCATTCATGCCTCGGCATTTCCTGGTGCCTGGCTCTCGAATTATCCCCC
>DATHAW010000627.1:0-2639 GCA_035296465.1 Spirosoma sp. | reverse complement strand
AGCTTTGCCTACAGCTGGCTGGCCGCTTGTAACAACCCAGGCTCTACACCACCGCCAACTTCGACAACGCCACCACCCACACCATCAGGGGGTTCGTTAGTGCTGTTGGCTCCCCTATATAACTGTTCCACCGGGGCCATCACCTTCCAGACCAGCGGTGGCAACGGCACAACCATCGAGTTTAGAAGTCCAGGCATCACCGATTGGAGTTCTAATCCTAATCAGTACCTGGATCAGGACGCCCGCACAGCTGGTGATACGCCCCCCTTTACCCTCTACGCCCGGCAGAGTGGGCAGGTAGTGACCTATAGCTGGTCGCGGCAAGCCACTTGTAGTGGTGGCGGACGGATCAGCACCCAGGAAAGTCAGCCGCTATTGATGATGCAGGTACTGGGTAATCCCGTTATTAATGAAACGGCAACGGTTGAAATTCAGGGTGGGGTGGGTCAATGGTTACGCCTACGTCTGTTCGACGCACGGGGAAACACCATCAGTGAGACGCTGATTCCCCAGCCTCAGACTGTCGAGCAGCATTCGTTTAAACTGGGCGGACCTACTGGATTGTACATATTACAGGTAAGCACACCCACTCAGGCCCAGGCAGTCAAACTTTTAAAGCAATAAAGCCCAAGGGGTTCATCGGCGAACCCAAACCAAAGCGGCCCTGTTATTCAGCAGGGCCGCTTTTATATTTTCAGCCTTACAATGCCAGGATAACTACCCGGCCTTTACCCGACTATGATTCACCAGCTTTCATTAACCCTCATTCCTGAGCAGGCCTACGACGATACGGCTTTTCGGGAACAGGCCCTTCAGACCCTTGGGCTACCGCTGGACAGTACCGCTATTGTGCGCAAACGACGGCAGTCAATCGATGCGCGGGGGCGGCAAATCCGCGTTCATGTCGATGCCCAGGTGTTCGTCGACCAGTCGGCCGCTCCGCTGATTCAGTATCAAAAGCCTCAACGTGATGTAAGCAGGGCACCAGTCGCTATTGTGGTCGGGTCGGGGCCGGCGGGTATGTTTGCAGCCCTGCGGCTGATAGAACTGGGCATCAAACCTATTGTCGTGGAGCGCGGCTCCGATGTGCGCAGCCGACGTCGCGATCTGGCGGCCATCAATAAAGAACATTTTGTCAACCCCGAGTCGAACTATTGCTTTGGCGAGGGCGGGGCGGGCACCTACTCCGACGGTAAACTTTACACCCGTTCGACAAAGCGGGGCGACGTTCGGCGGATTCTGGAAATATTTGTTGCCCACGGCGCTACGGAGCAGATCCTGATCGAGGCCCATCCGCATATCGGCACCAATAAACTACCCGGCGTCGTTGCTGAGCTGCGCGAGAGTATTTTGAACGCCGGGGGTGAGGTCCACTTTAACACGAAAGTAACAGACCTTATTTTTAGCAACCGCGACGCCGGAACGGGCCAGTTGGAGGGTGTTATTACGAACACAGGCCAGGAGCTGACGGGCATCGGCGTTATTCTGGCGACGGGCCACTCGGCGCGGGATATTTTTCACCTGCTGCATGACCACAACGTCAGGATTGAAGCCAAGCCCTTCGCAATGGGTGTTCGTGTTGAGCATCAGCAGTCGCTGATCGACCAGTTTCAGTATCAGCGTCCTGACCGCCCTTTTGTGGGCCGGGGCGATTACCTGCCGGCTGCGTCTTATAGCTTAGTGACCCAGACGCGTTTTAATGGGGTAGAACGGGGCGTATTTTCGTTTTGTATGTGTCCGGGTGGTTTCATTGTGCCGTCGGCCACGGCTCCTGGTGAGCTGGTCGTCAACGGCATGTCGCCCTCGCGCCGGGATTCCCGGTACGCAAATTCGGGACTGGTTGTCGCCATCACCGACGACGACCTGAAACCCTATGCCTCGGAAGGACCCCTGGCTGGATTAGCCCTTCAGCAGGAACTGGAGCGCTGGGCCTGCCGGGCCGGTGGCGGTTCAGCCACGCACCCGTCCCAGACGGCACCGGCTCAGCGGGTGGCCGACTTTGTCAACGGGCGGGTATCAGATGACCTGCTGCCAACGTCCTACCAGCCGGGCCTGGCGTCGGTCGACATGTACGACGTTTTGCCTGATCACATCGCCCAGCCGTTGCGGCAGGGTCTGCGGGACTTTGGCAAAAAAATGCGGGGCTACCTGAGCAACGACGGGCAATTAATTGGTATAGAAAGCCGCACGTCGTCGCCCGTCAGGATTCCACGCCACCGCGATACGTGCGAACACGTAGAGGTACGGCGGCTTTTCCCGTGTGGCGAAGGAGCTGGCTACGCAGGTGGCATTGTTTCGGCCGCGATGGACGGCGAACGCTGCGCCGAACAGTTGGTGAAGTTGTATAAATAACCATGCCCCGTTATGAATCCGTTACTCCGCTTTACCTTTCTGGTTGCCTGCCTGCTGCCTACCCTTATGAGGGCACAAATGCGTATTGATAAACATTACGGACTATCAATGCTGCCGGATGCCAGAAAGCATGGATTGAAGGGTAAGGTCTGGAAACTAACGCAGACGCAGTCACCTTTGTCTAACAAAGCCGAAGACCTGCTGGATGGCTACTCAGGCCAGAATTACACGGAGGAGTACAATCGGCGGGGGTATCTTCAAAAACACATTTCCCGCGACGACTTTAA
>DATHAW010000626.1:0-4807 GCA_035296465.1 Spirosoma sp. | reverse complement strand
AAACGGTTTCGGGCGTTCAGTTTAAAGAAATATGCGCTGTATGCCTCACTGTTGCCCCGGATATTGACCAATAAGGCGTTTCAGGAAATGATCCCGGTGTTTCGGGTAAGCCCGAACCGGGTGTGTTTCGAGCGCGAGACGATGGATCACTTCCGGCTGGTATTTGAAAAAGTATAACCGAGAAATAGCACTAGCCTTTGCTTGTAATCTACCGGTTAGCCCCTATATTGTTAACTGGCCTGCTGAAATTCAATGATAATCAGTTTGGATAAATCCATTAGGCCAGTTAACAGTAAACAGTGCCATACGTATCTTTGAGTTATGAACGAGCGCTTCAAAATATGGCTTAAACGCGTAGGATGGGTGGGCTTTTTCTTTTTTCTGATCAAGGGACTCCTTTGGCTGATTATTCCGTATCTGATTGCTAAGGGAATACTTTCGGTATAGAATAAAGACCCTGAATCATACCATTAGATAAAAAATCGGCTGTTAGGTAACGGCGTACCTGAGTAGATCATTACTAATGAATAAGGACTGTCTTTACCTAACAACGGAGAAAATATAAGAAGCAGGTAGCTTAGTTATGGAGGATGTCTGGAAACCCCCTCGCCGATTGCGGTTGTGGCTTAGTTGGACAGCCATTCTGTTGCTATCATCAACCAGCCTACGCGCAACACACATCATTGGGGGCGATATCAGCATGCAGGCCGTTGGCAACACTCCGGGCCTGTTTCGTATTCAACTCAATCAATACTGGGACGAAACCAAAACCGGCCCCGGCAACCGCGACACGTTCGCAACCCTGCTGATTTATCGGAAGCAGGATCCAAAACTAATTGATACGCTGCGCCTTCCGCTCCGCGAAGCCCTGCCGCTTACGTTCAACAACTCGGCCTGCGCCAAATCCCTCCAGCTGAATTTTACGGAGGCCCGCTACTACAACACCCATCAGTTCGACCCAGCCCTGTACACCGACCCCGGAGGGTATTACATCGTGTGGGAGCGTTGTTGCCGCAACGACGCCCTGAGTAATGCGGTAAGCGTTGGAGCAGCGGGCGTCGCGATGGTATTTTACCTGGAGTTTCCGCCCATGCGCGTTAGCACCCTGTCTTTTGTCAACTCGTCGCCCGACTTTGGCATTCCCAATGGGGATTATATCTGCATCAACAAATCCTTTACGTTCAGCGCCGGAGCAACCGATGCCGACGGGGATCAACTTCGTTACTCGCTTGTAACGCCCCTCAACGGGTACACCACCCGAACCACACCCCTCGGTAACGCTTCTGTCAAACAAAATTATCCGACCATTACGTGGGCACCGGGCATCAGCCTGGCCAACATCATTCCGGGCAACCCGCCCCTGCGCATTGATCCCGCTACGGGCAGGCTTACGGTGACTGCTTCCACCCAGGGTCTCTTTGTGTTTACGGTTCAGTGTGAGGAGTTTCGGAACGGGCAGCGTATCGGCTTGGTGCGCCGGGATTTCCAACTGCCTGTCATCGACTGCTCCCGCACAACTCCGCCCCCGGCCGTGGTGACCGTCGACAACATGCCGAAAACCAGCGTCATGTGGTGTCCGAACCAGCCCCTGACGCTGTCCATTGCCCCTAACCCTCTCTATGCCTACCAATGGCAAAAAGACGGAGCCAACCTACGGGGCGATACGCTGGCAACACTAACAGTAAAAGAAGCCGGGCGCTATACCGTCGTGACGAGTCAGGCCAAAACGTGCAGCAATGACACGACGTCGCAGGGAGTAGTGGTGACCCAAGCCACTTCATCGACGGTCTCGCTGTCGCAGGTCGGTCAGCCGCCCAACTGTCTCGGCGATACGGTGCTGCTTCAGGCAAGCGGAAATCCCGGTGACCAGTACATCTGGCGTCGGGACGGAAAAGACATTGCCGGCGCGCAGCAAGCCACCCTCCGCGTGAGCGAGTCGGGCCGGTATACGGTGCTGGTCAACTCGGTTGCCAACGGTTGTGCAGGGCGCGATTCCCTGCTGGTGACTATCAATGCCCGACCCGTTGCCCAGTTGAATGCATCGACACTGGCGTTTTGCCCGGATGCGTCTTCGGAGTTAACCGTGCCGGATGGGTCGGGAAACCGCTATGCCTGGCAACGCGACGGCTCAGGGCTGTCTGAAACAACCAATCGCCTGACTGCCCGACAACCGGGAAGCTACCAGGTAACGGTGACCAATCCAGCGGGCTGTACCGCTACGTCGGCGAAGCTGACCTTAACTCGTTACGATCCGGGTCTGGTGCAACTTGATTCCATTGCCCCCCTCTGCGGCACCGATGGCTCGGTAATAACCTTGCGCGGCCAGCCGGGTGGTGGTGTCTATACCGGACCAGGCATAACGGGCGATCAGTTTAGCCCGGCGGTTGCGGGCATAGGACAGCACCGACTAACGTATACAGTTACCAGCTCAAACGGATGTCCGGCGGTGCAGTCCCGCTACGTGTCAGTCCGGATGGGGCCTGTTCTGACGGGCCCTACACTGTACCAGATTACCAGAGGAGAGAGCGTCAGGCTCCAAACCCAAAGCAATGAGTTAATCAAGAGCTACCGCTGGGAGCCACCAACCGACCTGAATCGCCCTGATGTAGACAGCCCCGTGGCGAACCCAAACCAAACAACACCTTACCAACTCACCGCCGTTGACTCAACGGGGTGCGTGTCAACATTTTCCGTGCGGGTGGAGGTGATAAATCCCCTTTACATACCCTCCGCATTTACGCCCAACGCCGATGGACTAAATGACACGTGGGTTATTCCGAACAGTGCCGCCTTTCCGCTCTGCGAGATAGCCGTTTATAACCGCTGGGGCGAGCTGGTCTTCTACTCAAAAGGCTATACCCGTCCGTGGGATGGTACGTATAGACAGGTTCCGGTAGACGGGGGTGTGTATACGTACCGCATACTAACTGGCCCTGGTGCGCACGATACGGTATACCGGGGCAAAGTAATGGTCATTCGCTGAGCCGGCGCATTGATCCCGGATTCCCAACAACCATTCCACGTAACGTCACACGCATTGTTTTGGATAGTAAACCAGATTTGGTTGCTTATGCTTAGCCGGCTGATCCGGTGAGGATTGTCGATACGTAAGCTCTGGGCTACTAATTTTCGGTAAACATTATGTAAAGGCAATGGTTAAGGCTACGTTCAACGATCATTAATTACCCGACGTTACGTACCATGGAAGACGAAGATAAAGAAGCCATCATCCGCGCCAAACAAGCGGTGTCGCCCGCCGGCCTGGGTGACCGGTCAGACAAAGCAACCACCCTGCCCGGCAACGACTCGCCCGAAGATACCCCCCTCAGCGGCATGGATACGTCACCCTCCGACGATGAGGTGGACGATACGCCCACGACACATCCCAACCGAAACAGCGATGGGAAAGTCGATACCGGCAAGCCGCCGTACAGTTAATTCTACGTAGCTTTATACAAGGCGTTTCCGGCTGGAAACGCTTTTTTTGTGAGTAGTGGCCTAACCAGGATGTAACTAACACGGGTCCAGTTCCGTTATTACTACCAGAGCAACTACACTCAACAGAGATGAAAAATCAACTATGGACTAAGGTAGCCCTTGTGGCTGCGCTGGTGCCTGCCTTTTTTATCGGCTGCACCAGTTCGGATAAAAATAAAGCTTCTTCGGCGCAGGAGCAGGCAGAAGCCCGGATTCAAAAGCAGCGGCTGACGCTGCATCAGGTATGCCGCTACGCGGATTCGGTCGGAATCGATACAAGCCGCTTCGCGACGAAACCGACGGATTCGGAGACCCTGCTGACCGATAAATTAACCCGTTTGCTGGGTGAAGTCCGGTATGGTAAGAAGCCGTCGAGGCTGGAGTACAGCGGACTGAAAGAAAGCGTCGACTCCACGGAGCGCGCAGCCATCGACTCTTCCTTTTCGCCGGCTATGCTCCGAAACAGCGCATCCTTCGCGCCCTACAACCAACTGGTTGGGCATTATAACCGGATACGCAGCCGGGCAAAGGGAAACGCGGCTGTGGCTGACACACTGCGGCTGATTCGGCAGACGCTCAATTTTTACCGGTACACCAACCGATTCAAGGCCGACAAATTCGTGCTGGTCAACATCCCGGCGGGCGAACTGAACGTGTTTGGTCGTACTGGCGAACGACTGTTGCCGATGCAGGTCATTGCTGGCAAGGCCGACAAACGGACGCCTTGCATGACCACCTACATCAAGGGTATTGTGGCCTATCCGTACTGGAACGTACCCCGTAACATCGCTCTGGAAGAAATGCTTCCTAAAATGCAGCGCAACCTGTCGTTCATTTATAATCAGAACCTGCAGATTCTGGATGAGAAAGACCGCGAAGTAGATCCCGAAGAGATTGACTGGCAGAGCCTCTCCACCACGAATTTTCCGTATCGCATTCGGCAGGCGTCGGGTTGCGAGAACTCGCTGGGTCTCATCAAGTTTGAGCTGGAAAACCCACTGGCCATCTACCTGCACGACACCAACAGCCGCGATCTGTTTACGCTCACTGCTGACCGGTGGCGGAGCCACGGCTGTGTTCGGGTGCAGAAACCCGTTGAATTAGCCAACTTAGTGCTGGGCAAAAAAACCTTTGATTCGGGGTTCATGGACCGATGTCTCATCGATCAGAAACCAAAAACGCTGGCCATTCCCAAGCCCGTTCCGGTGTTTATCGCTTACAACACGGCCGATGTTGACTCAGCCGGAAATCTGCGTGTCTATCGGGATGTGTACGCACTGGAGAAATAAAACAGTTCAACAACTAAAAGGGGTAAAATGGATATATCCAT
>DATHAW010000625.1:0-2085 GCA_035296465.1 Spirosoma sp. | reverse complement strand
ATCTGCATTGGCACTATGTACCTCTACGTAAGAACTTTGACCCTGCGGCAACCCGAATTTACCGAGGGCTACCCCTGTACCCGGTGTTCACCCTCGATCCGAACGGTCTCTCTTTCAGGATTGGGTGGGATGCTGGTGTCCGTCAAATATCTAAATAGGAACCTGTGAAGCGCCCCTCTTTGAATTTGGGTAATAACAGTGCTCCGGCGTAGCGACCGGCCTTTGGAATGGCTGGCACGAACCAAAGGGACTTCAGCAGGGCCCGTTCATATCCCGCTCCTGTGCTGTGGAATCGATTAAATGCCACCATGCAGGTGCTGCACCAGACGACCCACTACCTGCATGGTGGCATTTAACCAACTTGTTCTGACCAGTTAGAGCCAGCGATGGCCTTCAAAAACCAGTTCGGGCCGGCGCTCTTACCACGCGGCTTCTACCAAGGCCCGCTAACTCAAGCCCTTCAAGTCATAATTTACTGTTCATGTTGATCCAAAAACAGGCTCATCGAGTTGGTGGTATAAGTCGAATTAACTTAGGAACTCCCTCATATACTACCTTACCGTTCTGTTCAATGCGGCACAATCGACGGCTTAGCTGGAGACTGAACCGTCGACCGCCCCACGGCACTTCGGGCAGCGTCAGACTACCCGATGCGGGTGCCTGGGGATGCAGCCAAAGCGACCCGTCGAGCCGTGGCTCAAGTCCAACCATATAAAATAGGATCGTTTCGGCACCCGTCAAACCGGCAACGATATTAGCCCGTTTATGAGCCGGTACGCCCGGCTTATCAACGTAGTGTTCCTGGGGGAAGTACGGTAAATGCTGCCCCAACCAGAAAGACCGGCGTAAGACATCAAAGGCGCGGTCGGGCTGCTGCTCGCCGTATAACATCTGGGCCAGTTGAGGGCCATCGCCCGTATAAGCCCCACTACCGCCCCAATCCGTGTCGTTATACTCGTACCGCAACGAATCCTTTGCCGATACGCTCGACACCCCGTAAGGAAACAGGAAGGTGCCATCCTGTAGCTGACTCAACATCCGCTTTTTCATGGCCGGTGTGCAGGCTCCCATCGCCAGCGCATCAAAAATCTGGATGGAGTACACCGTCTCCGGGTGATCTGGTCTGTCGGGAGAGCGACAAACAAACCAGCCCAGCCTGTCGTCCCAAAGCTCGCGCCGAACGGCCTGAGTGATGCTGTCGGCACGCCCGCGCCAGGCCCGGCTATCGGCAGGGTTAAGGCCCTGGGCATCGTTGAGATCGGCCAGGGCACGCAAACACCAGGCGCGTTCGATGTTGGGGCTGGGTACGTAGTGTTCGTAACCCCGGTTACGCATTTCGAGGAGGTTGTGTTGATCACCGAAGTCAATTAACCCCCGCCAAGTTGGGCGGGCTTCCTGCGCCAGGATCAACCGCTTGGCTTCGGCAAAAAGCACGGGATTGATGCCGCGGTGATTGGCCAGCGTCCGCATTAAATTCGTAAACGCATAGGTGCTATACGAGTACGGTACGCCAATACCGCTGCCGGCGGGCGTGACCGAGTAATACGTATCTAATTTAACACCGGCTAATAGCTTAGCCAGCGTTTCGGCCTGCTTTCCCAGCATCAAGGCTAGCATATTGGGAACGTAGCCCATGTCCCACAGATAGCAGTTTATGCCTCCACCATCCATGCCACACGTTGAGATGTAAGGATTCGTGACAAAAGCCGGGTTTTCCCAGATGCAGACCAGCCCACTGATGAGCGACCGCTGGTAATAGTCAACTAAGCCTGGAATGGTGCTCTGGAGCTTGGGTACAGCCGCCAGGTACGTATCAAGCCGACGCTGCCAGGCTTCGCGCGTTTGTCGAATGAGCTGGGTAACGTCGAGCAAAGGCGGTAGGCTATCGATAGCTGGGGTGAGCGTTACGGCCCAATAGTAGGTGTGATTTTGGCGCGGTGCGAGTTGAACCGCGCTGCTGTCGCTTGGGTACAGGCGCAGCCGGGCCGCGTCGGTTGCCAACTCGGTAGCGCTCACCTGCCGAACGGTTGCTTTGCCGCCGGGCGTCGCAAACCCCCATTCGTTGAGAGGTACGTTCAGCAATGT
>DATHAW010000624.1:0-8965 GCA_035296465.1 Spirosoma sp. | reverse complement strand
AGTTTATCCTCGATGGCTCTGGTCAGGCCTGCCGGCAGCGCAATGCTCTTAAGCAGCACCGATTCAATGATGAATCCCCGGTCTTTGAGCTGCGACATCATCACCTCGCGGATCGACTTTTCGATTTCAGCCCGCTGGCCGGTGTGCATGTCTTTGGCATAGTAACGCGAGGACACGTCCGTGACGGCAGAGCGGAACACCGGCAGAATTACCACGTCGTCGTAGTTGGGGCCAATTTGCTCCACAATCTTGGGGGCGTAGGAGCCTTCCACGCGGTAGAGAATCGAAATGTCCGACTGCACCGTCAGACCCTCTTTGGATGGCAGCGGGGCACGTACTTCAAGGTTTACTGTGCGGGTTGGAATCTTGATGATGCGCGTCAGCAGGGGGTTGAATCCCTGAACGCCTTCGGGCAGGGTCTGGGGTTTGATTTTGCCCAGCGTGCGTTTGACGCCGACTTCGCCTTGGCGGACGATGGTGCAACTGCTCAGCCCCGTCAGAGCCAGCAGCGCAAGGAGTTGAATGGAGCGTTTCATGGGTGTTTTGCTGTTTAAGGATGATGGTACTTGAGAAGCCGAACACGTAGTTGGTCGAGTTGCCGGTCAGCCTCGGCTTTAGCCGCCAGCAACGAATCGTACTGAATGGTTTGTGCATCAACGCGTTCGCGGAGCGTATGCGTCTGGGCGCGCTGCCGGAGCAGTCCCACCAGCGCAATGCTGCACAGTAAGGTGCTAAGCAGCGGCATTATCTGACGAAAGGTCCGGTACATGCGCTGCCGGGGCCAGCGGGTGGGGCGGGTGGGCCGACGGGGCCGGGCCCGCCGGGAGAAATCGAGCATGTAAGCGTTCATGATAAGTAAAGAGTAGAGGAAACAATGAATGAGGAACCGGTTCGGCAAGCCCGCTCCAGTAGACGGGGTCAGGGTTGGGCAACTGGATTCGCCACGGCGACGCTTGCCTGGCGTGCGACCGTGGTGGGCAGGGCCGTTTTCAGGCCGACGATCTTGACAATCCGCTCGTTGTCGGTCGCCACAATAATGCGGTAGTCGCCGTCGGCCAGTTCCTGCACATCCAGCCGGGTACCAAACGTAGTCTGCTTGGGAACGGGAACAAAAGCTACCTCCTCACCCCGCATCGTCTGCATCTGAATTGTCAGACTACGGAGTGAGCGGTTATTGACCTGAATGACGAGGTCGCCGTTGTCGGTCTGATAAGTGCGGGCGTTGAAGGACGCGTCCGGGGCCGACACCCACCCCGAAGAGAGGGGGTTGCGGTCGGGATTCGGTATGGTAGCCGTTGCCAACAGCGGGGAGGTCGTCAGCAGGCTCAGCAGGACTGTGCCAAGCAGGAGATTCGGGAACGTTTTCATGGCTCAGAACAAGGTATCTAAAATGGGTCGGTAGCAATGCGTCTGTCAGCGACAGGCAGCTGATCCTTTGCCCGTTTTGTTGATGCAAAATTGTTTCTGCGCTTTTAGAGCCGGATTAATGCGTGATTAGAAACGGATTAGAAAAGATTTGGGGCGCTGGAAGCTACCGAACCCGGGGCAGGTCGAGCCGGAACGTCGTGCCGTGTGCCGCGTCGGACACAACCGTCAGGCAGCCCTGGTGAAGCTGCACGATGCGCTGGGTGAGTGATAAGCCGATGCCGTGCCCGGCCACCGCCCGGCCGTTGGCCCCCCGCCGGAAGGGCTTGAAGACTTCGGGCAGTTCGTCGGCGGCAATAGGCAAACCGCCGTTGTGAACCGTCAGGGCAACGGTTTTCGGCTCTATCGTCAGCCGGACGCTGACCCGGTGGTCGGGGGCAAACTTGCCGCCGTTTTCCAACAGGTTGAACAGGGCCGTGCGCAGCAGCGATTCGCTGCCCGTTACCCGCCAGTCGGCCTGCTGTTGGGCCGGTTCGTCAAAGCTCACTGTCACTACGTAGCCAGGCCGGAGCCGCAGCAGGTCATCCCGTACCTGCCACAGTAGGTCGTCAAGCGCCACCGGCCCCAGCGTAACAGACGATTCGTCGACACTTACGTTGGCTAAATTCAGCAGGCCATTGGTCAGCTGGTTCAGGTCGCGCACGTCGTCCAGCACGGATTGCACCGTGGTCCGCAGTTCACTCAGATCGTCGCCCGCCAGCAGGGCCACTTCGAGTTGGCCCGTGATGGCCGTCAGCGGAGTGCGCAATTCGTGCGACGCGTTGGAAACAAACGTCCGCTGTAGCCGAAACGCATCTTCGAGCCGGTCGAGCATCCGGTTGAAGCGCTGGGCTAGCTGCATGAGTTCATCGGCGTCGGTGCTTTCGGTCAGCCGCTGTTCGAGTTCCGAGGCCGTGATGCGGTCGATCTGGTTGATGATCCGCCGGATGGGCTGCAGCGCCCGACCCGCGTAGATGCGCCCCGCGCCGAACACGATCAGCACGGCCAGACACCAGCCCGATGCCAGCAGGATGCCCAGGTTGCGCTGCTTGCTGAATCCGTACTTGTCGACCGCCGAAGCCAGCACAACGAAGCGGTTAGGCGGATTGCCGTAGGGAGCACCCACGATCTCGCGCGGCCCCTCGCGCCAGTACACGTCACTGCTCAGCCGCACCTGATCGAGCCGGCTTTTGGGCACCGTCAGGTAATCGGTGCCGCTCTCATACACAATCCGGTTGCGGTAATCGTAAATAATGATTTCCTCTTCGTTAAGGACCGTCATACGATTCTTATCGAGCAGCTTATACAACTGCCGGCCCGTCGTGTCGGGGCCAAACAGCAGCTCGGCGGAGGTGAGCGCTTCGGCCCGCAGCCGCTCGCGGTATTCGGTCCGGCGATGGCGCTCAGCCACGAGGTAAATAACCACGCCGAACACCAGCATCAGCCCCGATACGATAGCGGTGAACAGCCCCGTCAGTCGATTACGCAGCGTCATAGAGCAACCTTTGGCAGAGAGCCGTTTATTTTTCTTTGAGCACGTAGCCGAAGCCCACCACCGTATGAATCAGCTTAATGGGCGCGTCCTTGTCGATTTTGTTGCGCAGGTAATTTACGTACACGTCGATTACGTTGGTGCCGGTGTCGAAGCCAATGTCCCACACCTGTTCGGCAATGTCCACCCGCGACACCACCCGCCCCTGATTGCGCAGCAGGTACTCGAGCAGGGTAAATTCGCGGGCCGTCAGGTCGATGGTGCGTCCCGAGCGCCGGGCTACTTTCTGGCGCAGGTCCAGTTCGAGGTCGGCCAGCCGCAGCACGGCCGCCATGTCTTCGGGTGGGGCCGACCGGCGCAGCAGCGCCCGGACGCGGGCCACTAACTCCAGAAAATCGAACGGTTTGGCTAAGTAATCGTCGGCCCCGGCCTCAAAACCCAGGAGTTTGTCAGTAGTCGAATCGAGGGCCGTCAGCATCAGAATCGGCAGGTGGGCGTTGCGGGTGCGGATGTACTGCGCCAGTTCCAGTCCGCTGATACCCGGCAGGTTGACGTCGAGAATAACCAGGTCGAAGCGTTCGGCCCCGATCAGGCGTTTGCCTTCGCGCCCATTGGCCGCCACAGTAACGCTGAACGACTGCGTCTCCAGCCCTTTACGGATAAACAGAGCTACTTTGGCCTCGTCTTCAACGACCAACAGATGGGGCTTCGTGGTGCTCATTAGGGCAATGGGTACAATCGATGATGAACAAACTAAAGCGTAAGGAGGCTGCTTCAGCAGCAAAAATACTTAACAATGCCGAATGTGATAGTATTGCTATTAAAAATAAATGTAAAGCTATTATCTTTGGTTTCAACAACAGTTACATGCTGATCGGGTGTTAACCTGTTTATTTCGGAGAAAAGCGTTCTGACCAGACACGTACCGATGACTACCGGATTGTTATTGATGAGCTTAGTAGCCACTACGAATCCAACGCCAGCCGACTCGGTGGAGCGTCAGTTTGGCATACGGTTGTACAGGGGCTTCATTATTCCCCATGCGCCCGATTTAAGGGACATCTCGCAGACCCGGCCAACGGGCATCGAGTTGACGTACAGCCGGACTGCCTTCAGCCGGGAGGCTTACGAGCGCTGCAACTGTTTTGCCCGCGTGGGTGCCTACGCCAATTATGGCGCGTTTGGCAATCCCGCCGAACTGGGCCGGACCTATGGGGCAGGGGGATTCTTTGAACCCCTGATTCGCTACCGGCAACCATTGTATTTTTCGCTCCGGGCCACGGCCGGGTTGGCTTACCTAACGCGGGTGTACAATGCCGAAACCAACCCGCGCAATACATTTTTTGGGGCATCCATCAGCGGTATGCTCGCCCTGTCGGCTGGTGCACATTATCGGCTTACAGACCGCCTGCACCTATCAGCAACAGCCAGTTATAATCACATCTCCAACGGGGGAACCCGCCAGCCAAACCGGGGCATGAATTTTCCGACAGTTGGCCTGGGCATGGTTTACGTCGCCAATCCGCACCCTTTTCCCAACCCGCGAATGTGGGTCCAGCCCGCCCTCCACCGCCGATTGACAACCCGCATTCTAACCGTTGGTTCAGCTCGGGTGCTGCCCAAGACAAGCAGTGCTTCCGAACAAGTCGCCTGGGTGTGGGGCATAACGGCAACGGCGGGTCACCGCCTTAGTCAGTTTCATGCCGTTACGGGTGGGGTGGAGTTTCTGGACGACCGCTATGTGCGGGGTCAGCTCCAGCGCGAAAACATAACCACCAACCATCGTCAACTGGGTTTGCTGGGCGGCTATGAGTTATGGCTGGGCCGGTATATTTTTAGTACTCATTTGGGCTGGAACGTTTATCAACCTACCGGGCTACTTGGAAGTCGTGCCTTTCAGCGCTACCAGTTGCTCTATATGTTTCGTAAGCGCTGGTTGATAGGGGTTGGCTTAAAAGCCCGATTGAATGTAGCAGAGGGGTTTGAGGCCCGGATGGGCCTACAATTCTAAATCAGGCAATTGAAACGTTATTGACCTACGAGTGACGCTCCGTTGGCAGGCGTAGTTTTGGGCTGATTGGGCGAATCGGTCAGCGACTGCGCATGAACAATCCATCCGTAGCAGACCAGCAGGAACAGAACACAACACAAAGCCTTTTATAGGCTATTTTGTATGAGTTTGAACTGCCAGATCCAGAATCCGGATTTACCCCGTACCCACTCAACCGACTCGATTCGGTACAACCCCTCGTAGCGGTAGCCCGTTGCGGGAGCAAATTCATTCTGTAACTTGGCACCACGAATCAGGCGAATATGCTTGCCCATTTCGTAACTGCGCGTGAGAGCTGCATTGTAGCGGTCGAGCGCTTGATGGGCCACCTGACGACCCGTTTTAATGTCGTGCCCACCGTGCCCGGCATACCAGACCGTTTTACCCAAATCTACGTCATCTTCATAAGAACCCGATAACACAATTGATTCGGCACCATCAGCTAACGTACCGCCGATACCCGCCCGCCGGGGCCGGTGCATACCGCTTAGTGACAGTTCAATCCGGTTGGCGAATGTGTCGCCGGGCCGGAAATCAGCAAGAGTTGGTGACAATCGGGAAGCGGGCACTGCCATACGTATAAAAACAAAAATACCGGCCCTTTCAAGCTGGTATTTTCTAAAAAATGTCTTCTAAAAGGATTACCTGGGTCCCCGCGACCGGCCAGCGCCGGGTCCGTTGTTGCGATAGCTACCGCCGTTATTGTACCCACCAGCACGGGCGTTAGGGGCGTAGTAGGGGCGATTGTTGTAACGATACTGCGGCACCACATAGGTTCTGCGCTGCACAATTACCGGAGGGCGGCTATAGCCGTAGCCATAGGCGCGGTATGGGCTGTAGCCATAACCATAGTAGGGACGGGGGGCGTAGAAGCCGGGACGTCCGTAGCCATAATAACCTGGTGCCGTGCCAACACCGACGTATGACGGACCACAACTCGTCAGCAAAACGACCAGTAAACCAGCCGTCAGGAGGGGCATTAGTTTTATCGTTTTCATTGTCAGGTGCATTTGGGTGTCTCTACGTTTTATCTATTAGATAAATTAGCCAGGCAACGGTTTAACCCTTCTCCTAAAAAACATTCCCCACCGCATTTTAGTGCCATGGGGAATGTCGCTAATGAAGCCTGCGTAGCGAGTTGTACCGTATTTACTGCTTACAGGCAATCAACATTGTATACCTTGAAGCCTGGTTGACTCTACGCATTGAGCTTGTTTTTCAAATAAGCAAGCGCCAGTTTGTAGGCGTCAGCAGCAGCTTCCCTGTTATAAATGGGATTGCTTGGATTGGCGAAACCATGTCCCGCATCATACATCTTTATAGTTACCTTCTCACCTGCCTTCTGCATGTTTTCTTCAAAAAGCCGGACTGACTCCGGCGTAATGCCCTTATCCTGGGAGCCGAAGAAGCCCAGTACGTCGGTCTCCAGCGTCTTCAGTTTCTCGACGTCCTGCTCGGGACGACCGTAGTACATGACGCAGCCTTTGGCCTTTTTGCCTTCCAGCATCGCCGATTTTAACGACAGCATCCCACCAAAACACCACCCCACAGAGGCAAATTCAGCCTTTGGACCGGCGTAGGCAATGGCCCCTTTTATGATGGACTCAAGCCGGTTTTTATCGGCACTCTGCATCAGTTTACCGGCTTCGGCGGGTTCGGTAGCCACTTTACCATCATACATGTCGAGGGCCAGCACATTCACGTCGTTCAGGTCGTTGTAGTACGTTTGAGCCTCTTTTTTTATATTATCGTTAAGGCCCCACCATTCCTGGTAAACCAGCAGCCATTTATTGGAAAGTTTTTTCGATTTCAGCAGGAAGCCGCTGCCTGTTTGCCCATCGGGAGTAGGGAACTTGACCATGTCTCCGGCACCCCGGTAGGTGAAGGGGAGGGGAGCCAGATGCAGCCGCTGAAAAGCCGGGTCGGCAGCCATCGCCGACATATCGTTGCCAACAACATTGTGACAAACGGGGATGCGGGTTTCAACCGGTTTAGGTGTCAACCAGGTAAATAGCGACGTGAGAAAGGACAGAGAGGTGATAAAAATAATTTTCATTTAGGTAAGGATTATGACGGTTTTGACAAGGTAACCGTTGAAATAAGCCAGTAGTTTTCAGGTATGCATCCTAAAGGCTATGCTTTCACCAACTCAAAGATTGTGATCTCCGGCAGGATACCCACGCGGCCGGGATAGCCAATGTAGCCATAACCCCGGTTGACGTAGAGCCGTTGGTTGCCATCCTGATACAAGCCCGCCCACTGTTTATAGAAATACTGCGCCGGACTCCACTGCGCCCCGCCAATTTCGACGCCAAACTGCGCGCCGTGTGTGTGTCCACTGAACTGAACGTCGATGTCGGGGTACGTTGGCCGGACTTCGGCGTCCCAGTGCGTGGGGTCGTGGGAGAGGAGCAATTTCACTGGGTAATCTTCGGTGCCTTTGTAGGCTTTGGCGAGGTTACCCGCCCGCAGTGCCGCCGGACCGAAACCCAGATTCTGCACCCCGATGAGCGCGATTTTATCGCCGTTCTGTTCCAGAATTTTGTGCTCGTCCAGCATAATGTTCCAGCCCATTTGTTTGTGAGCCGCCACTACGTTCAGCACGTTCTGCTGCTGAGCTCGGGCGTTTGGCCATTGTACATACTTGCCATAGTCGTGGTTGCCAAGGGTTGAATACACACCCAACGGGGCTTTGACTTTGTTAAAAACGTCGATGTACGTATTTACTTCTTCGGCGTGACTATTGACTAAATCACCGGTGAAGAAGACCAAATCGGGCTTTTGCTTCAGCAGTAGATCGACTCCTCCGCGAACGGCCGTTTTATTGAAAAAGCTACCTGAATGAATGTCCGATATTTGGGCAATGGTCATCCCATTGAAGCCGGAGGGCAGGTTCTTCATGGGTAATTTAATGCGCCGGATGCGGTAATCATGCGCGCCCGACAGAATGCCCCATGAAAAACCTACCAGCGGCACCGCGCCGATGATCAGGGCCGTTTTCATCAAGAATTCGGAGCGCGGGATAGTGTCTGTGGCAGGCAGCGTCGACCGTGTATTATCCTCGACAGCCTCGCGGAGTTCAGGTTTATAAAAAAGCGATACAATCCACTGAAAAAACCGGCCGATGTCGCCGATCAAAATAATCAGGACGGCGAAGAATTTGGAGAAATAAGGAATCACAAGGCCCGCCATCATGAATGTGCGGGTTTGTCGGCTGACGGAGTCAGGTGGTAGTAGCTGCATCGCTACGTACAGGAGCAGCGCCAGTACTGTGAAACCCCAGTAGATAAGGGTGATTGTACGTTGAGTGCTTTCGCTGGCCGACCGGCTAAGGGTTTTAACAGCCTGAAAAACGTAAACGTCGATCAGTAGTAGAATAGCCGGAATGATAAACAAAAAGGCGGTACGATTCATACGAATATAAATGAAAGAGCGAAAGAGTGAACAGACGGAAAGACGGCGTCAGCCGGTGTGCCGGACCATCGCCCTTTCGCTCATTCACTCTTTCGCTCTTCTGATGGGTTAAACTAATTCTTCCTCTAGTTGTTTCTGAGGCTCCAGCGCGGGGTCTTTCTTACCAAACCACTTCATCCGGACACGCTCGTTGATCCAGTACAGACTGGGTACAATCACGAGCGTCAGTACCGTTGAAAAGGTAAGGCCGTATATGATGGTCCAGGCCAGAATGTTCCAGAACACCGACGAGTCTCCACCGATGACAACGTGTGGGTCGAAATCGCGGAATAAACCGACGAAGTCGACCGTCAGGCCAAACGCCAGCGGAATCAGGCCCAGTACGGCCGCAGATGCCGTCAGCAAAACGGGTGTCAAACGAATACCGCCCGCTTCAATGATGGCTTCCCGCAATGGAATGCCCCGTCCGCGTAATTCCTCGATAAACTCAATAAGCAGAATCCCGTTTTTCACCACAATTCCCGCCAGGGCAATAATCCCTACCCCCGACATAATGACCGAAAACGGTTTTCCCGTAATCACGAATCCCAGAAACACCCCAATCA
>DATHAW010000623.1:0-5147 GCA_035296465.1 Spirosoma sp. | reverse complement strand
TCCAGGTGATGGAAAAGGCGATGCAGGTTTTTGAAAACAAGAGCAAGAAGATAACGACATCCAAGCTCAACGAAGCTATGCAGCCGGAGATTGAGAAGTACCCGCCCCCGTCTTTAAAAGGTAAGTTTGTCAAAATTAAGTACATGTTGCAGGTGCCAACGCCGTCACCAACGTTCGTATTCTTTTGCAATCTGCCGCAGTACGTACCGGAAGCGTATCAGCGCTTTCTGGAAAATAAACTGCGTGAGCACTTCGATTTTGAAGGCGTTCCAATAACGGTGTTCTTTCGGCAGAAGTAACTAATCGCGTTTAGGCTTATCGGGTGCTACGTATGGGTTTGGGTGTTTTAGGCAATTGTTTAAAACGCCCAAACCCATACGTAGGAAAAAAGGCGAGCGCTATTGTGATGCAGCAATCTATTCGCGCTCGCTACTGGACGGGCGCTCTTATGGTTTTTCTGGCGGCCTTCTGTTTTGCCTCTAAAGGCATTCTGATTAAGCTGGCTTATCAGTATTCGATTGACTCAATTTCATTGCTCACACTGCGGATGCTGTTTGCGCTGCCCTTTTACGTCGGTATTGCGCTAAATCTGGCGCGGCAGGAACCATCCATGCCGTTGACAACCCGACAGTGGGCAACGCTGTTTTCGTTAGGCATTACGGGTTATTACCTGGCTAGCTTGTTTGATTTTATCGGTCTGGTCTATATTACTGCTAGTTTAGAGCGCATTCTGCTATTCACCTATCCAACGTTTGTCCTGTTGTTAAATGCCATTGGTTTCCGCCGACGGGTTTCAAGAAGACAGTTGCTGGCACTTGGCCTGACGTATGCGGGTATTTTGATCACGTTTGTGGGTGGCATCGAAACGGCAGGGCAGAAAGACATTGTGCTGGGTTCTCTCTGGGTCGTATTGAGTGGGCTGGTCTACGCCATATATCTGGTCGGCAGCGACGGGATGATTGCCCGCGTTGGATCGCTGCGTTTTACCTGCTATGCCATGATGGCAGCTACTGTGCCAACAGTATTGCACTGCGCGTATCAGAACGGCCTGCAACTCGGCAACTACCCGATGCCCGTTTATGCACTCGGATTAAGCATGGGTGTTTTTGTTACGGTTATTCCAACCTTATTAATTGCCGAAGGAATTAGGCGTGTCGGTTCAGGCAATGCATCGATTATTGGCAGCGTAGGGCCGGTTTTCACCATCCTTCTATCGGCGACTGTGTTGAATGAGGCATTTAGTTGGCAGCAGATTGCCGGCACGGTATTGGTACTGGCGGGGGTATTTCTGGTTAGCTGGCGGGGTAAACCTTCGCCCAGGCCTGTACCAACAGCGTAACTATTACTTATCTGATTAGTACTACAATAGATGCCATAAGCTTGTAATTCAAAGCTACTGCCGAAGGAAATAGCTGTTTATACTAAAATACAGGGTCAAAACCAACCTTTAAATAAATTCTTATTGGTATTCAAGTACGCAGACACCTATATATGTTGGATTTTAAACTAAATTTATTTCATACATGTACCTGATAACTACCCAATTATGACTACAGATAAAGTTATGGACGACGATAAGCGCATCGATAAAGCGGCCTACGTGTTAAAAGCCGTAGCCCATCCACTACGCATCAAAATCATACAGATGCTGAATGAGAATAAGGAATTGAACGTATCGACGATCTACAAAAATTTAAACGCCGAGCAGTCCCTAATCTCCCACCACCTGATTAATATGCGTGATAAAGGTATTCTTGATATTCGGCGCAGCGGTAAAAACATCTTCTATTTCCTTGTCGATAACACCGTAGCCGAGATCATTGAGTGCATTTATAAAAGTAAGATATTGAATTGATACCGTTCCCGACCGCAAACAGATTAGTGCATTGATTTAGCTGCCCCTTAGCCTCACCAAACTAACTTTCTGAGGCTCCAGGGCAGCTAAATCAATGATGTTATTTTATTGCCCGAACAGATCGCCAGTTTTGAAGTGGGGCACGATCCCTAGGTGAATATACGCTTTCTCAGTAGCCTCCCGGCCCCGCGATGTGCGCTTCAGAAAACCTTCTTTTATCAAAAAAGGCTCATACACTTCTTCAATTGTTTCTGATTCTTCGCCACAGGCCGTAGCAATGGTTGTCAGCCCAACGGGGCCGCCTTTAAACTTCTCTATGATAGTGGATAGTATCCGGTTGTCCATATCATCCAGACCGTTCTGATCAACTTCCAGAGCGCTGAGAGCGATCTCCGCAATATCGACATTAATATAGCCATTGCCCTTCACCTGCGCAAAGTCGCGGGTACGGCGCAGCAGGTTGTTAGCAATACGTGGCGTGCCACGGCTTCGGCGGGCAATCTCGTAGGCGCCCAATTCGTCGATGGCCGTACCCAGAATCGCCGATGATCGCTGCACAATGCCCGTCAGCAATTCGGCATCATAATACTCCAGCCGGCAACTGATACCAAATCGGGCGCGCAGGGGCGACGTTAGCATACCAGCACGCGTGGTGGCGCCAATCAGCGTAAACGGATTCAGTTTGATTTGAACCGTGCGAGCATTCGGACCCGAATCAAGCATGATGTCGATCTTGTAGTCTTCCATTGCTGAGTACAGATACTCTTCCACAACGGGATTGAGCCGGTGAATCTCGTCAATGAACAAAACATCGTTGGGCTGGAGGTTCGTGAGCAGACCGGCCAAATCGCTGGGTTTGTCCAGAACTGGCCCGGAGGTCATTTTTATGCTGGCGTTGAGCTCATTGGCAATGATATGCGACAGGGTCGTTTTGCCCAAACCCGGCGGGCCGTGAAGCAGCACATGGTCGAGTGCATCGCCCCGCTGCATGGCCGCCCGAACAAATACTTCGAGGTTATCGAGTACTTTGGCCTGCCCCGTAAAATCGGCGAACGAAAGCGGCCGGAGTGCCCGTTCAATCTCTTTGTCGGTGGCGGTCATCCCATCACCGGAGCCTTTTAAAAATTCGTTTCGCATAAGTTCTGATTGATGCAAAATCTTGCCTGAGCGCCTAAAAATCAATTATTCAGGCAAAATCGTTTACGTCAAATTTACGAAAAAAACGGCAGAAAAGCACTACCGAATTAACAGAACAGACCCCCGCTTTACGACCCGTTCCCGCTCGGGAAACGACTCACTTTTAAAGCTGACTACGTAGGGATAAAGCATGGACGGATAAGCGGCTCCACGGTACGTACCGTCCCATTTCTGCTCTGGATTGGTACTCACAAAAATCAATTCGCCCCATCGGTTGTAAATCCTGAACTCATAATCGGATACATAGGACGCGAATACCTGTAAAACATCGTTCATGCCATCATTATTGGGCGTGAACGCATCGGGAATGTTTACTCTTGGCTCACACAGGTTCAGAACCAGAGCCGCTGCCGTAGCGGTACAACCCCGGGGGTCGGTCACCTGGACCTGGTAGCTGCCGGCCGCATCCACCGTAATGGTGCCGGTTGTTTCGGGTCTTCCTGTCCACCTATAAATCAAATTTCCCGGTCCGGTGGCAGCGAGCTGCGCTTTACCGTTATCACCCGCGCACAGCGATGCTTCTCTGGTCAAATTGAAGGTTGGTGGCGCTGGCGGATTCAGGGTGAACGCCGTATCCACTTTGCACGCATACACCGAATCTGTCACCTGAACTCGGTACGTCCCCTGAGCAAGCGACGTTTGTCGGCTACTGGTGCCTGTCAGCAAACCGCCTTCCGGCCGTGTCCAGATATAGGAATACACGCCCGTAGGGCTAGGGATAAGCGCTATGGTACCATCGGCCGAGGTGCAGGCGGTAGGACTCGTCGTCGTTGCACGCAAACTGATTTTAGGCAATTCGCGCACCTGAATTGTATCCGAGTTTTCGCAGCCCGACGGATTGATGGCCGAAACCGTGTACGTACCGGCCGCCGACACGCTCGTTGTACGTTCTCTACTGCCGTTGCTCCACGAAAAGCTGGTCCAGGTTCGCTGTGGTACGGTCAGGGTGATGGTTGAGCGATAACAAACGAGCGTATCGGGTCCCAAGTCGAGCGAGGGTACAGGCCTGATCTGTACCTCGATGGTATCGCTCTTGAAACAGCCGCCGTTAGCCGCTATGCCCACCGCCCGGTAGAAACCTGGCCGCACGAGGTTGAGGGTCCTTTGCCTGCTGACTACCCGCCCGTTAACAACCCAGACGTAGACTTTAGCCTGAACTTTTATATCCAGCGTTAGGCCTTTTTTATTACAAATGATCGTATCTGCTCCCAGCCCGATGTCGGGGGGCGTTTCCACAATCGTCAGCGTATCTTTAATCAGGGTGTCTTTACAGATACCACCCGTACTATTCTGCGTGACAATGCGCAGACTGACAAAATACTGACCGGGCTTTGTATAGGTATGCGTAATGGGCTGCGTGGCCGTTGTTGACCTGGGCCGGCTGCCATCACCAAAATCAAGCGTGTAGGCTTCTTTTAGCTTCGGACAGTTTGGGCTGATCTGAAACACGGTCGGCTGGTTGGCACAGGTATCGCCGTATGCAAGCCCCGGACCACTGGCGTTGTCGTTAAAGTTGGCAACTAAGTTTGGCAGCCCCAACTGGCTGGTTTTTCCACCCAGTGTTTGCCCGCCCGGGTTAAAACGCAGGCTATCGAGCAGCCCCCCATTGGGGTTTTCGATGGTCCCTAGCGTACTACTGCCTTTAATGGCTACGTAGAGCCGTCCGTCCGGCCCAACCTGAATTGAGCCATACTGCCTGGTAGTACTGCTGTCAACGACCGTTCGGGACTGGGTCAGCAACGAATCGCCCGTTTGATTCAGGTCATACTTCACGATGTACGACGATCCCTTCTGACTACCATCCGTGTTGGTGTCGGCCAGCATCGTTACGTACAGGCTTTTACCATCCGGGGAGAACTCGGCACCGTAGGCTTTCGGGGGCGCGGGGCCAAGCTGAAGCGTTCGGTTGAAAGTCATTTTGCCGGTCGAGTCATTGAAGGTGTATAGGTCTACCGAATTCTTGGGCGGGCCAGGAATAACGACTGCCATTGGGCGGTTGCCTTTGTTGCCCCCGGTCGTATCGGCTGGCCCAATCTTGATATAGCCTTCAGCCTGCTGGAGGGAATCTATTTTTTGCCCTCCCTCAAAGGTAGTC
>DATHAW010000622.1:0-3059 GCA_035296465.1 Spirosoma sp. | reverse complement strand
CGACGCAGGCGCAAGCTGGCAGGCTCAGATCTGGCTCATCATGATTCCGACGCTGATCTACGCGTTTCTATACTTTGGGCAGACGTTCCCAACCTCGAAAGTGGCCGGTGCCACCTCACTGGCCAGCAACTTCAAGGCAATGCTCACTCCGCTTTACCTGTTCATTTTCGCCTGCATGGCCCTGACCGCTATCAGTGAGTTTGGCCCTCAGCAGTGGGTGGGACTTATTATGAGCAAAAGCGGAGCAGCCCCCATGCTGATTCTGGCCCTGACCACGGCCCTGATGGCCATCGGCCGCTATTTTGCCGGTCCCATTATTCATCGGTTCGATCAAACCGGCGTGTTGTTGGGATCAGCCGTTTTTGCCGCTATTGGTATTTACTTATTTAGCACTCAGACGGGTGCCATGGCCTACGTTGCCGCCATATTCTTTGCCCTTGGCGTATGCTATTTCTGGCCAACGATGATCGGGTTTGTGGCCGAGAAAATCCCGTTGAGCGGGGCGCTGGGTATGTCGATCGTTGGTGGGGTAGGCATGTTTTCAACCTCTATTTTCCAGCCGATCATTGGCCGGTGGATTGATGGCGCAAGGGCCGAAAGTGCAAAAACTGGTCTTAGTGGCGATGCCCTGGAATTGGCCGCTGGTCAGGATACCCTGGCGAAGATGACCACCTTCCCGATTATTCTGATCGTGGCTTTCACCCTGCTGTTCTTCTTTATGCGCAACCGCAAAACGGGCGCTGTCGATGAGAGCGTTGTGCTGGAGCAGCCCCAGTTATAAATAAGCCAAGCCAGCGCCTGACGCTTCCATAGCCACCAAAAAAGCCCCGCCATCGTCAGATGGCGGGGCTTTTTTGGTGAGGTCTTTTTTCAGAGGCCCGTGCTGGCCTTCAGCGCGTCGAGGTGCTGCTCTTTAACCGCCTGACGGGTAGCAATGGCCGTAGGCGTCCAATAGCGGTGACTACCCAGAAAACTAACCTGAATGCGATTCCAGGCCCCTTCGTCGGCCACCATGTCGCGGGCCTTCAGTTCATTATAAAGCGAGTGGGCAATTGGCTCAAAATCGTCGCGGCCTAAATAGTCGAGGTCGGCGTCGCACAGGATTTCTTCCAGTTTGGTTTGTGGGGTCTGCGGAATCTGGGTGGCCATAATCATGCCGCAGATGTCGCTGATCTGCGCGGGCGTGTAGCCAAAGGAGGGCAGCACCCGCCTGACGTAGTCGCAGCCTGCCTCCTCATGCCCTTTGTAGGTGGATAAAAACCCGACGTCATGAAACAACGCAGCCGTTTTGAGCAGATCGAGCGATTCGGCATCCGTTACGCACTCCGCCCGGGCAATTCGGTCGGCCGCATCAACCACATCGAGAACGTGGTGCAGGCCGTGGTAATAAAGCGTCGGCGACAGTTCTGACCGTAAGGTCGAGACGATAAACTGCTTTGTGTCAGCGAGGTTCATGGACGCTGGAATTGTTGTTTCGGGCGGGTGATGCAGGCCAATGTACTAAAAGAAACCAGAATAGTGTATAAGGAAAAACAAAACAGCCATCTGCCCCTATTGGTCTTCACCCAACCTGCCCTCTATGTCCCGTTCAAATACGCCCGCCAGGCCTTCCCAGCCTGGCATCCCGCTTGTCAGCGGATGGACGAAATCCTGACCGACGCTTATAGGGCCTCGCTCCGGCGTTCCTCACGGCGCTCCTGCCGTTCCTCTTTTTTCTCGGCCCGCTTCTCCTGCCGCTCTTCTTTCTGGTCGGCTTTTTCGGCGTCTTTCTTCTCCTTAGCGACAGCGGCCAGGTCTTTTAAGTCAGCGAGCGTTCCTTTAATCTGGGTAGTCATTTTGCTGTTGCTGAAAGCGGCACTATTGTCTTTATCAACAATCTTACAGCTCATGTTAACGACGTAGGGCGTGTTTCCTTTGTCGAACAGGGCTTTCGGCATTAAACTAAGCAACTGACCGGGTTTCATTGTTACCGGAAAAACGACGGGCGTAGTTGCCTGCGCTCTGATCAGGATGGGCTCGGGCTGGTCCCCTTCCGCAATCTGCTTGCCGTCGATCAGAATGGAATAGTGGGTGTCGGTGAAGCTAAACGGGAATTTGTTTTTGTTCGTAACATTAATCTTGGCGGCTACATCAGTGCGTTTTAAACCAATAGCGCCAAAGTCGATATCATCGACCTTAATTTTAGGAAGATAATAGGTAGGCAGCCGTTTCTCGATGGTCGACTTAAATGTCCGGTCACCCAGAATGGGCACATCGAGATCAAACGTACTGCGAACGGTGTAGGTAGTGCTGTCGATGTCTTTTTTGTCGAGCGTTCCGAGCACAGTCAGCAGCTTCTTTATCCTGACAGTCATCGGCAGGGTCACAAACGTACTGTCGCCTGATTTGATCTCGATGGCTTTTTCGTATCTATCCTCCACCACGGGCGTATTGGCGATCAGCACCGTATAGTTTAGTCCCTTTGCCTTGAACCCGACCGGCAGCGGATTGTCGATCAGCATCCTGACGGTCATATCGATCTTGTCGTCGTCGATGTTGGTGATCGTCATGTTGCTCATTTCCAGCCGGGGCTTGAGCGTATTGTCATGCGGACCACCTTCGGCCGCAGCATTGCTTTTCAGCCGGTTATACCAAACGTAGGCCCCGATGCCGCCCAGCAGCAACAGGGCCAGGGCAATGATCCATCCTCTTTTCATAACGTAGCGTGATTACTGGACGTAACGATGGACACCCGCATACTGTTCGCAGAGTACCCCCAGGAGTTAGGCCGGCCCTACCAGCGCCGTTCGGTTCGTGTGGGTGACTGGCACGCGTTTTGTTAGAGCGCGGGCGATTATTGAATCCCACCTCCCTGCTTACATCGGTACCTGTTCGGACCGGCCAGCCGCAGCACACGTCAGCTCCAGTATGGTGAATGACCCGAAGTGAACTCCCCGTTTCGGGTTCTGATGTCCCGAATTGCGGGTTTATAAAAAAATAGCGGGGTACCGGGCTGGCTGGCCAAAACGGGCAGGAAACCGGATCGGCTTTTTAATCGTTTATACCGCAACTGATCGATA
>DATHAW010000621.1:0-10324 GCA_035296465.1 Spirosoma sp. | reverse complement strand
GTTCACTCCGCCAAACGTCGCTGCCGGTTTTCCATACGAACTTACAATTACGACAGTAAGCTGCTTCGGACAATCGACTTCGACGGGGCCAAAAACAGCCTGATTTCTGGCAAACTCCTGCCCATTGACGACCACGAATCGCTGCTAGTGGGTAATTTTTCTACTGACTGCACCCCTTACTCCCAGGGCGTTTATGTGACGCGCATTCAGCACGGTAATCCCAATATTGATGCATCGGCCGAAGCGGTTAAGGCTATTCAGTACTTCGAGTTTTCGCAGCTTCAGAATTTCTTTAACTACCTCAAGCCACAACGGCAACAAAAACTGCTGGCCAAAGCAAAACGAAAAAAAGAAGAAGGCAAAGATTATAAGTTTCGGTATCGGCTGCTGGTACATGATATTAAGCCCACCGCCGATGGGCTGACGCTCGTAGCGGAAGTGTATTATCCCCAGTATCGAAGCAGCACCCTGGCTTATGGTGGTTACCTGCGCGTGGCTGACCGCTACGATGGCTATCGCTATACCCATGCCTTCGTTTGCGGGTTCGACCGGCGGGGAAACTTATTATGGGATAACTGCTTACCCATCAAAGAGCTCCTCAGCCCAGACCTGACTGAGATGGTTCAACTGTCGCAACAGGGCGACCGAATTGTGCTGGCTTACCCCAACGACGGCGAAATTCACACCGAAGTGATTCAGGGCAACAAGGTTTTGAAAGAGACGGAGAAGTTTAAACTCCGAACCGGCACCGACGACGAGAAAGTGACATTCTCGGCGCAGGATAACCTCATGGCCTGGTACGACCAGCATTTCCTGGCCTGTGGGTTTCAGAAGATTGCTCCCACTAAATACTATGCAAATCAACGCGAGGTATTCTACCTGAACAAACTCACCTACAGCGCCGAATCGCTCCCCGCAAAGCCTACGAGTGCAACGACCCGAAAAAATTCTCGGACAAACTGATAAATGGCGTCAATACCGCTTTGTTCCGCTGGCCTGGCGACCTTGTACGTTTCCATTATCCCCCAATAAATACAATATTTATCGCCCTTATTTGCTATTTTGACCTCTTCTTCTTATTTTTGCACTAGATTTACAAGCGGCATCCGTCGCATCTCTGTCTCTCTCCTTTTTTACACGCTGAGTTAGGTCTGACAGAGTCTGGTACGGATGTACAGATGGGTTTTCTGTGTGGACGCCCCGCCGTGAGCGGGGCACTCGGGGTCTTAATAGACTCCTGCGCGTGGGCTAATAGTCATTCAAATACGTTGTCTTCTCCCTCTTGGATAGGTTAGGGAGGCTGGGCCGGTGGGTCGTTTTGGGCAATCATTCGTTGGGCAATTCCTGCATTCTCGCGCCGTTCACAGGCATACTCTCGTCTTCGCTTGGACAGTTTATAAGCTAATTTTCCAAGTTAATGAAAACGAAAAAAACCAAAGGCGATGCGCAGGACGGTGTCCTGACCCTCGACCAGATTGAACAGGTAGCCAGCCAAATGGCTGCCAGCGCCGGCGCACCAGACAAAGCTGCCAAACAGGAAGTTGCCGATATGGAGCTTACGGAAGCAGAGCCTGCTAAACCAGCAAAAACAACCAAGAAAAAAGTGGCGAAAGTCGCTGCTGAATCTGTCGATGCACCCGTGGAAGACGCGGCTATTGAGGCAGTTGTCGATGAAGTAATTACAGTAGCCGACACACCACTTGAAACGGTTGCCGAACAAGCGCCAGTAACAGGTGATCAGCCCGCTGCTGACACAGCGCCTAAAGCGGCCGATCCGAACCAGGTTCGCTTCGCTGACCTCGACATTTCGGACGAGGTGCTCCAGGCCGTAACGGACATGGGCTTTATTAACCCATCGCCCATTCAGGCCGAAGCCATTCCCCCTATTCTGGCTGGTCGCGATGTAATCGGCCAGGCACAGACGGGTACCGGCAAAACAGCCGCGTTTGGTATTCCCGCCCTCGACCTGATCGACGTGCAGGACCGCAGCGTTCAGGTGCTTATCCTTTGCCCTACCCGCGAACTGGCGGTGCAGGTGTCGGAGGAGATCAAGAAACTAGCCAAGCACAAGCGGGGTATCCGTGTTGAAGCCATCTACGGTGGCGACTCCATTGAGCGGCAGATTCGGTCGCTCAAGACGGGCGTTCACATCGTGATCGGTACGCCCGGCCGTGTGATGGACCACATGGAGCGCAACACGCTCAAACTAGGCAACGTGAAGATGATGATCCTCGACGAAGCCGATGAAATGCTGGACATGGGCTTCCGCGAAGATATCGAGAACATTCTGACCGAGATGCCTGAGGAGCGGCAGACGATCCTGTTCTCGGCAACGATGTCGAAGCCGATCATGCAGATCACCCAGAAATTCCAGAAAGACCCCGTGCTGGTGAAGGTTGTCAAGAAAGAACTGACGGCTACCAACATTGAGCAGGTTTATTTTGAGGTGAAACCAAAGGCAAAAGTGGAAGTAATGTGTCGCCTGATCGACATGTACGACCTGAAATTGCTGCTCGTGTTCTGCAATACCAAGCGTAAAGTAGACGAGATCGTCGAAGACCTTCAGGGCCGGGGCTACATGGCCGAGGGCCTCCACGGCGACCTGCGCCAGTCGCAGCGTAGTACCGTTATGGGTAAGTTCCGCTCCGGCACAACCAGCATTCTGGTGGCAACCGACGTAGCGGCTCGTGGTATCGACGTTGAGGATGTCGACGCGGTCATCAACTTCGATATTCCGCTCGACGAAGAGTATTACGTACACCGCATTGGCCGCACGGGCCGCGCGGGCAAATCGGGCCGGGCGTTCTCGCTGGTCGGCCGCGATGAGAAATACCGCTTCCGCGAAATTCAGACGTATACTAAGGTTCGGGTCGATAAAGGCGTTATACCCTCTTTTGAAGATATCGTTGGTGTTCGCAAAGCCCGATTCATCGAGCAACTACAACAGACGATTCAGGAAAGCAAAGACCTCAACCTCTACGACGACCTGCTGACCCAACTGCACCACACGGGCTTCTCGACCGAGCAGATCGTGGCAGCACTGGTGAAACGGAGTATGGGCTTAGAGAAAAACGAATTTGCCGATCAGAACTTAGGCCTGGAAGACGATCGCCGTCCGGCTGCTGCCGGAGGCCGTGAGCGTTACGAACGTAACGACCGTGGCCCAAGCCGTTACGACCGGAATGACCGGTCTGATCGGCCAGCCTATGGTGATCGGGGAACTTCCCGCTTCGGAGACCGCCCGGCCTACGGGGATCGGGGTGGCCGTTCCGACCGTCCCGCTTATGGAGACCGGGGTGACCGCCCATCTTTTGGAGACAAAAAACCGTACTTCGACCGCGACGACCGTAACGACGGACCGAAACGCGCTCCCCGCGAGAGTGATGCCAACATGACCCGTCTAATGGTGAACATCGGCCGCAAGGACTACGTCCGGCCCGGCGACATCGTGGGTGCCATTGCGGGTGAAGCCAACATTCCGGGCAACACCATTGGCAGCATCGATATCTTCGACAAGCACACGTACGTAGATGTACCGAGGGAGGTTGCCAACCGCGTAGTGGACGCCATGGAAGGTAATACCATCAAAGGCCGTCGGGTGAGCATCGAGATTGCACGATAAACGACCGGTAATCAGATTAACAAAGTTGACTGGTTAACCGAGTTTACAACAACACAAAGGGCCACGAATTGTGGCCCTTTGTGTTGTTGTAAACTCGGTTATTTTAACTGAGACCTGTATGGTGCTGAGTTATTCTTCGTAGTAATACCCGAAGATAATTCCCATCTCATCCTCACTGGTCAGACCGAAGCGAACTGCCTTATTAGTGGTATTATTATAGGTGATTTCTGAGGTCAGCCCCTCGCCCTTCTGAAAAGAAATGGGTGTTTTAAACGTAATGATCTCTGGATGTTCCCAGTCAGTAGCCGTGTATACAACCTCTCCATTACGGGGGCCACCATTAATTTTTATCACGAATTTCTCACCCAGTTTATGCATATGCGACGTGAGCGACAGTACCTTACGCGGCTTGTCGAACTTGAATGACTTGGTGAGCGTCACGCGGCTATTGGCCGGAATATTCAGGTTTGAATTAGTAAGGTCCAGGGTCTGAACCACGCGCTGCACTTTTTCTTTATCGACCGTGTAGAGGTTAATCTGCGCTTCGCCCTTCATCACGGCATTGGTTTTGTTGACGTAGTGCGAGTTCAGATCGAGTGAGGCACCAGCCGGAATCAGCAGGGCCGCCCCTTCCGGAAAGGTGTAGTCCTGCTGCTGCGACTGAGAACCGGCCAGAAAAACGTGGTTCGACATCGACAACACCGTCAGCAGGTTCATTGAGTTATCGGGGTTGCGCAGATCGCGGACGTCGTTCAGGTTAGGCAGCAGGGCCGATGCTCTATCCCGAAAGTTATACGCAATGAAATGATGACTGCCACTGCGCATGTTGATCTGAAAACGATTGACATACATATCCTGGGTATTGCCAACTGCCTTGCGGGTGAAAAGTTCGCGCTCAAAGTTGGGCTGCACGTCAAATGGTGCAATACTCAACTGAACGCCTGTTCCGGCCGCTGGCACCGGCAAGGCGGCATAGGTATCGACGCTGACCGTTTTGTCGTCCAGTAGTTTGGCATCCGCCACGCTGCCCGTTTTGGGGGCTCCGGCTTCAATCCAGCGCCGGACAAACTCAATCTGCCCATCGGAAAGCGTTTGTCCGCCCATGGGCATGGGATTGCCGTATTGCTTACCGCCGTGGTGAGCAGCGGTTACGTTCAGTTTGTGGTAGAGCAGGCTCTCCATGGATGCAAACGCTTTCACCCGCTTCAGACCATCGGCCTTTGCATTTTTATTCTTTGGGTCAACGCCCACCAGGTTCTGATAGGCTACGTTCTCGGCCAGCACCAGTCCATGCTGCACAAACGTACCATCCTTTTCCGACGCGTGGCAACCCGACGTAGCGCACGAGGGCGTCAGAATTTTCTGCTGCATCAGGTCGAACGAGGCCACCGCCAATGGGTCGGTAACATCCGTGCCAGTTTTCTGACAGCCCGGCAGCGTCAGTAACAGCGCTGACACCACAAGGCCAGCAACGAGACCGGTATAAGTCCGTGTTTTCATCGTTTTTTGTAGAACAAAATCATACCGAAAGATAACGGCTTTTGGGCGTTAACCGACATACGTTCGGGTATTCTGATGATTCGGGTTCGTTGAATCGTTAAAACCTGAGCACAAAATCCTGTCTTGGCTGTTCGTGCCGGAAAAATACCAGCCCAATCCAGAACAGATCTACGGTAACGCTGATGGCAGGGTGCGCTTTAATATAGGTCCAGGCCTGCTCCATCTCCCCAGACCAGTGGATGTCGTCAAACACGAAGACAGTGTCGTTGTGACGCTTTGGCAGGCAGGTCTCAAAATAGCGGATGGTTGGCTCAAAGCGGTGATTGGCGTCGAAAAAGGCCAAGTCGATCTGTGTTAGCCCGGATACCTGCGTAGATAGTGTCTCGTCGATGTTGCCGACCACGACCGTTACGTTCCGGAGGTTTAGCTGCTCAAAATTCTGTTGGGCCAGGGCGGCTGTTTGCGGGCATCCCTCAAACGTCCATACGTGGCCTCCGTGCAGGCGGGCAGCTTCGGCCAAGTACGCGGTTGTCAGGCCCAGCGACGTGCCCAAGTCAACGATGGTACCGGCCCCGAAATGGCGGACAAGCCGGAACAGCAGCCGGCCAAAACGAGCCGGTTTCTGCGAGTGCCGGGCAATGTCACGAATGGTCCGCTGATTGGAGGCATTCACTTTAGACCCAGCGCCAAAATCGGTAATAGAAACCACGCTTCGATTTCGGCGCAGCGCCTTTCGCAGGGCCTGGATGGGCATAAACAACGGCTCACGGCGATTATCGCGCCGAATAATCCGGGTGTACAGCGAAAAAAGAAAAGGCGAATGAAGGGAGTGTTCGTCGCGGGCGCGACTTAAATAACGGACGTAAGCAAAGAGCAAAGTGGTGGATTTTGTGTGTTCACGTGATAGCGGGTGCTGAGCTGTCCGCCCGAGCACCAACCCCTGCACCTGAGCACCTTTAATTCAGCCGGTAGGGCACAATCATGCTGAACTCAGGAATGGCGACACGGACCTGTTTACCATCGATGATGCGTTCGACGAGGTACGTCCCGGCCATTTTGCCCATGCTCGACCGCAGGTTACATCCCGAGACGTACTCGTGGATTTCGCCCGGTTCAAGCACCGGCTGAAGTCCAACTACGCCTTCCCCTTCAACCTCGCGGACGGTGCCGTTGGAATCGAAGATGGTCCAGTGACGCCTTAGCAACTGAATGGTGTAGTCGCTGGCATTTTCAATGGTGATCCGGTAGGTGAATACGAAGTGCGCCTGCAACGGACTGGAGTAGTCCGACTGGTACTCGGTTTTCACGCTGACTTTTACGCCTTCTGTGACTGACGAAACCATAAAATTAGGGTCGTTTGGCAACCATAGAACGAAAAATAGGTTGTTAAGTTTTGTAACGCAAGAACCGCAGTCAAAATATTTTTAGGAAGTGGATTCTGACGTTTGAGGGCCTATAATGCTAAATCTTCTCCATCCATTCCTATTTATGAAAGTATCGATTGCTCCATCCTGGCAGCCCTCTCTGCAACCCGAATTCGACAAGCCTTATTTCCGCCAGTTGGCCGAGTTTCTGCGGCAGGAATATAGTACGCAGCGTGTATATCCACCGGGCCGGCTGATTTTTAATGCCTTCGATCAATGCAGTTTTGACAACGCACGCGTGGTGATTCTGGGTCAGGATCCGTATCATGGCGAAGGACAGGCCAACGGGCTGGCGTTTTCGGTGGCCGATGGCATTACAAAGCCACCTTCCCTAGTCAACATTTTCAAGGAAATTCAGGATGACCTCGGCAAGCCGGTACCAAAATCCGGAAACCTCGAACGGTGGGCCAATCAGGGTGTAATGCTGCTCAACGCGACACTCACCGTGCGGGCGGGTCAGGCCGGGTCGCACCAGGGCAAGGGCTGGGAAACCTTTACCGACGAAGTAATCAAACTTATTTCAGACCAAAAGCAGCACGTAGTATTCATGCTATGGGGTGCTTATGCGCAAAAAAAAGGGGCCGTCATAGACAATAAAAAACACCTTGTTCTGAAAGCCAAACACCCTTCGCCAATGGCCGCGCAATGGGGTGGCTGGTTTGGCAACAAACATTTTAGTCAGGCCAACGACTATTTGACCAGCCAGAAGTTAGCCCCGATTGAATGGTAAAATGCTGAAAAACAAGATTTAGCCAGCTCTTTCCCAACAGCCGAAACCTAAACTTTATACAGCCCCGGCCGGTTGAAAAGCGTCCGCCAGAAGAATGAACAGAAAATGCCCACCTGTCGGGCAAACGCCTTCTGATTTTCCAGTTCGGCCAGCAGCGGTTGACGGTTGCGCAGGTTAATGGCCATTTTCCCCAGGAACACCAGCGGCAGCATAATCAGGTAATGCAGCATCAGGAGCAGGTAAGCCCCAACGCCGTACTGTTTCCGAACCCATAGCAACTGCGACACCTGAATCTGCGGTTTGAACCGATTGATGTAGGAAAGGACATGCTGCTGATTATCAGGACTGCTGCCATATTCCAGATGCACAAAGCCGGCATCACGCAGCAGAATCAGTTTACCCTGCATCCCCAGCCGGTATCCCCACTCGACATCTTCGCCGTACATAAAAAACTGCTCGTCCAGGGCACCCGCCTTCTGGATGGTCGAAACGCGCGTCATCAAAAAAGCACCCGACAGCCACTCGACCTGGTCGGGGTCGTTGTAAGTGGGGTCGGGAAACAGTTTTTCGAGGAAGTTCTGGGCCGCTCGTCCAGGAAGAATATAAAACGCCCGGCGCATCTGGCCAAAGGTGGTGTAGAGATTAGGGCGGATTTTGCGGTCGCGGCCCAGTTGCTTAGCACTGACAGCCGCCACCTCAGGGCGCTCATCGAGCAGCCGCACACAGCGGGCCAGCAGGTTGTCGAGCAGGAGTGTGTCGGAGTTGAGCAGGAGAACATTACGTCCCTGGGCCTTCCGGATACCAAAATTGTTGGCCCGCGCAAAGCCCGAATTATACCCCATATCGAACCAGCGAACGGCCGGATAGGCCGTCTCGATAAGGACCCGGCTGTTGTCTTCCGATTGATTATCGACCACGATAACCTCGAATGAAATGCCGTTCGTAAATTGATACACCGACGCCAGACAATCCAGAATGAGCCGGGGTGTCCGGTAATTGACAATGATGATGCTGAGGTCAACCAAATGATGAATGATGAATGCCAACGAGCAGACAAATTTATCATTCATCATTAATAAAGCACCCACGTATCCTTGCCGCCCCCGCCCTGCGAGGAATTAACAACCAGCGATCCCTTACGCAGGGCTACGCGCGTCAGCCCGCCGGGGATAACGTTTACCCCATCACCGTAGAGGATATACGGCCGCAAATCGACGTGCCGGCCCTCGGCATGATTGCCCACGATGCACGGCACCCGCGAGAGCGATATGGTTGGCTGGGCAATGTAGTTGCGCGGGTTTTCCCCAATTTTTTTGCGGAACAGATCGTGCTCTTCCGGGGTCGATTTAGGCCCGATGAGCATTCCGTATCCGCCTGCTCCATTGGCTTCCTTGACTACCAGCTGCGCAATATTTTCTATCACGTACTGGCAGTCTTCCTCCTCGCGGCAGATGAACGTTCTGACGTTGGGAATAATGGCTTCTTCGCCCAGGTAATATTGGATAATGCGCGGAACGTAGGCATAAATCACTTTGTCGTCGGCAACGCCCGTGCCGGGGGCATTGGCCAGCGCGACGCGTCCTTTTTTATATACCTCAAAAATGCCGGGTATGCCAATCATTGAATCGGGGTTAAACGCCCTGGGGTCCAGAAATGTATCGTCGATACGCCGGTATATTACGTCCACGACCTGGAATCCTTTGGTGGTCCGCATCTTCACGTACCCACCCGACACCACCAGATCGCGGGCCTCTACCAGTTCGACACCCATTTGCTGTGCCAGATATGAATGCTCGAAATAGGCGGAGTTATAGATACCCGGTGTCAGCACAACAACGGTTGGGTTGGGCCGGTCGGCAATGAACTGAAGCATCTGAAGCAGACGCGTTGGATAATCCGATACGGGCCGCACACCCGTCTGGGCCAGCACTTCGGGAAAGGTCTGCTTGGTCAGCTCGCGGTTTTCGAGCATATACGACACCCCCGACGGGCAGCGCAGGTTATCTTCAAGAACCATAAACCGGCCATCTTCGCCCCGAATCAGGTCGGTTCCCGTAATATGACACCAGATACCCTTTGATGGATGAAGGCCTATGCAGGCGGGCAAAAACGACTTACTGGATTCGATCAGGTCGCGCGGCACTACGCCATCGTTCAGAATGCGCTGCTCGTTATAAACGTCTTCGATAAACAGGTTAATGGCCTTGATGCGCTGAATCAGTCCCGCTTCGAGTCGATCCCACTCGGCCGACTCAATCACGCGCGGGATGATGTCGATGGGCATGATCCGTTCGGTGCCTTCGCCCTCCGAATAAACGTTGAACGTAATGCCCATGCTCATCAGAGCGCGTTCAGCCGCGTGCTGCCGCCCAATGAAATCCTCGCAGGTCAGTTGTTCAACGCGCTGACGAAAGGGCGCGTAGCCCGGCCGCACATGCGTATTGGTGGCGAACATTTCATCAAAAAAGTGATCCGTCTGGTAATCGGCAAAAGAAAAATTTGCGGACGCCTGGCCCTGCGACTGGGTCATTCCGTTGAGCGTTTGTGACTGTGATTGTATGGCCGATTTTCGTTTCATGGAACAATATATTGCGCATCAGCTAAATCGCCAAACAGACAATTAGTGAACAAGCTATTATCCAAACAGAACACTAAAAAAGCTAAAAGAAGCTATTCATTTAATTTCGTCAATTCATTCCAGTCATTACTTTAATGGCTGCACAGTCCTATACTAAGCACCATCAGTCTGGCTCTTATTTGTAGCTATGCTCTTAACAGCATTAGTAAACCTTACCGAAGTGTAGCCCCTATAAGCTCATCAGTTACGACAACTAATGAGCTTATAGGGGTTTACCACAGATAATGAACCGGATTTTTGATTCGCTCGTCGTAGATACGCTTCACAGCGGACAGTTGTTCGGGTGTAGGGGCTGTCCGTTCGGCGGCCTGTAGATTGGACGTCAGGTGCTCGGGTTTCGATGCACCGGGGATGATGCAGCTAACGGCGTCGAAGGTAAGAATCCAGCGCAGCGCATCAGGCGCTAAATT